>NZ_JBHVWF010000019.1:0-81902 GCF_042882365.1 Streptomyces sp. NPDC058221
AAACACCGCGCCCCCCTTCCCACCCCCCCCCAACATCCCCGGGGGCGGGCCCCCCCCCCCCCCGGGGGGCGGGCCCCCCCACCAAGGGGGGCGTGGGCCCCCCCCCGGGCTCCCCCCCCCCCCCTTCTCAGTTCTCTGGAACGCGATCTGAGGCAGCGCCCGCAGGTCCTGAACCGGCTCGGAAGCCGTCCCGAACGCCCTTCGGGACCGTCGTGCACGCGGTTCGCGACAGCTCCCGCCCTCCTCAGCTGTTCGAATACGTGCCGCGGAGGCGCTGTTCTCCACAGATCTGGGCAGAATCTGCCCTCCACAGCCTGGGGATTGAAAAGTTGTCCATACTGCTTCCACAGGCACGGCAGCCGATACTCCATCAGGCCAGCTCAGAGGGCTGGGGATTTGTGGTCAACAATGATCCACAGCCTGTGGACAAAATATTCGTCCACAGACCGCCGTCGTCGTTGTCCACCGGCGGCCCACAGGCCAGACGCTCTTGTCCCCAGCTTCTGGCCGCTTCTCCACACCTCTGTCCACTGTTCGGCAACACAACACCCGCTTTCACCGCACCGAGTGAAAGGCGTCACACCGAGGGGGTCGGTTGGCCTGTGGGGAAGGTGGGTAAAGCTGGGGACAGGCCTGGGGAGAAACCCCCCTGCCCTGTGCACCGGTTGTGCAGAACTTTCGGGTGTCCACAGAAACCCCGGGTTGTCCACCGGTTCCGCCCACAGGGTCGGTGGACAAAAAACAGGGTCTGACCTGCGAAAACGACGTTATCCACGGTTTCCACAGGCCCTACTACTACTGCTACCTCTAGTTAGCCCGGAATCCGCTTCGAAGTGGGGCCTGTGCACAACTCGGCGCCGGAGCTCACCGAACCTCTTGTCGCGACTTGACCCCGAGCAGCACCGAGTGTCGGTGCCGTACGTCAGACTGGTCCCCGGCGTCCTCCCCCTGTCATGGGTGGAGCGACCCGATCCAGACGACGAAGGCCAGCAGGGCGAGCGAGCAACAGCAGGAGGCGGTTCCGGTGAAGATCCGGGTGGAGCGCGATGTACTCGCGGAGGCTGTGGCCTGGGTGGCCCGTAGCCTCCCGGCCCGTCCGCCGGCGCCCGTTCTTGCGGGCCTTCTGCTGAAGGCTGAGGACGGGGCCCTCAGCTTCTCGAGCTTCGACTACGAGGTCTCGGCCCGGGTCTCGGTGGACGCCGAGATCGAGGAGGACGGCACGGTGCTCGTGTCCGGCCGGCTGCTCGCCGACATCTGCCGCGCCCTGCCGAACCGGCCGGTGGAGATCTCCACAGACGGTGTACGGGCGACCGTCGCCTGCGGCTCCTCGCGATTCACACTCCACACCCTTCCTGTGGAGGAGTACCCGGCGCTGCCCGAGATGCCGACGGCGACCGGCACGGTCCCCGGTGAGGTCTTCGCCTCGGCCGCCGCCCAGGTCGCCATCGCAGCGGGCCGCGACGACACGCTGCCCGTGCTCACCGGCGTGCGCATCGAGATCGAGGGCGACACCGTCACCCTCGCCTCCACCGACCGCTACCGCTTCGCGGTCCGCGAGTTCCTCTGGAAGCCGGAGAACGCCGACGCATCCGCCGTCGCCCTGGTGCCCGCCAAGACGCTGCTGGACACCGCCAAGGCGCTCACCAGCGGCGATACGGTGACGCTGGCGCTGTCGGGCTCCGGTGCCGGTGAGGGTCTCATCGGCTTCGAGGGCGCCGGCCGGCGGACGACCACCCGGCTGCTCGAAGGCGATCTGCCGAAGTACCGCACGCTGTTCCCGACGGAGTTCAACACCGTCGCGGTCATCGAGACGGCCCCGTTCGTCGAGGCCGTCAAGCGCGTCGCCCTGGTGGCCGAGCGGAACACTCCGGTGCGGCTCAGCTTCGAGCAGGGTGTGCTGATCCTGGAAGCGGGATCCAGCGACGATGCACAGGCTGTGGAGCGGGTCGACGCGGTCCTGGAGGGCGACGACATCTCGATCGCCTTCAACCCGACCTTCCTGCTGGACGGCCTGAGCGCGATCGACTCCCCGGTCGCCCAGCTCTCCTTCACGACGTCGACCAAGCCCGCGCTGCTCAGCGGCCGTCCGGCCGTGGACGCCGAGGCGGACGACGCGTACAAGTACCTGATCATGCCGGTCCGCCTCTCCGGCTGATCCGGTCACCGGTCCTGTCACGGCAGGCCCCGACGGGCACGCTCAGCGCCGAGCATGTCCGTCGTCCTGTCCCCGGCCGGGCGTAGGCTCGGTCCTGGGTACGAATCGGCACAACGCTTAAGGAATCTCTGATGGAGATCGGTCTCGTCGGCCTCGGCAAGATGGGCGGCAACATGCGCGAGCGCATCCGCCGCGCAGGCCACACCGTCATCGGTTACGACCGCAACCCGGACGTCGCCGATGTCCACAGCCTCGAAGAGCTTGTGGGCAAGCTGAAGGGCCCCCGGGTCGTGTGGGTGATGGTCCCGGCAGGCGCCGCGACCCAGTCCACCGTCGACGAGCTGTCCGAGCTGCTCTCGCCCGGTGACATCGTCGTGGACGGCGGAAACTCCCGCTGGACCGACGACGAGAAGCACGCGGTCGAGCTCGGCATCAAGGGCATCGGGTTCGTCGACTGCGGCGTCTCCGGCGGTGTCTGGGGCCTGGAGAACGGCTACGCGCTGATGTACGGCGGCGACGCCGAGAACGTCGCGAAGGTCCAGCCGGTCTTCGACGCGCTCAAGCCCGAGGGCGACTTCGGTTCCGTCCACGCGGGCAAGGTCGGCGCCGGCCACTTCGCCAAGATGGTTCACAACGGCATCGAGTACGCCATGATGCAGGCCTACGCCGAGGGCTGGGAGCTCCTGGAGAAGGTCGACTCCGTCACCGACGTGCGCGAGGTCTTCCGCTCCTGGCAGGAGGGCACGGTCATCCGTTCCTGGCTGCTCGACCTCGCGGTCAACGCCCTGGACGACGACGAGCACCTGGACCAGCTCCGCGGCTTCGCAGCGGACTCCGGCGAGGGCCGCTGGACGGTGGAGGCCGCGATCGACAACGCGGTGCCGCTGCCCGCGATCACCGCGTCCCTCTTCGCCCGGTTCGCCTCGCGCCAGGACGACTCCCCGCAGATGAAGATGATCGCCGCGCTGCGCAACCAGTTCGGTGGCCACGCGGTCGAGAACAAGAAGTAGCAGCAACGAGCAGCGGGCCGGACCGGAGCGTCCGTCCCGCACTACGCGCACGGAGCAGGAAGCCGGAAAGGTCGGCGTACACCATGCATGTCACGCATCTGTCGCTGGCCGACTTCCGCTCGTACGCCCGGGTCGAGGTGCCTCTCGACCCGGGCGTCACCGCGTTCGTGGGGGCCAACGGCCAGGGCAAGACGAATCTGGTCGAGGCCGTCGGCTATCTCGCCACACTCGGCAGCCACCGGGTCTCCTCCGATGCGCCCCTGGTGCGCATGGGAGCGGAGCGGGCCGTCATCAGGGCTGCCGTCACCCAGGGCGAGCGCTCGCAGCTGGTGGAGCTCGAGCTGAACCCGGGCAAGGCCAATCGCGCCAGGATCAATCGGTCATCGCAGGTCAGACCGCGTGATGTGCTCGGCATCGTCCGAACGGTGCTGTTCGCGCCCGAGGATCTGGCGCTGGTCAAGGGCGATCCGGGTGAGCGCCGCCGGTTCCTGGACGAACTGGTCACGGCGCGGTCGCCGCGGATGGCCGGGGTGCGGTCGGACTACGAGCGGGTGCTCAAGCAGCGGAACACGCTGCTGAAGTCGGCGGCGATGGCGCGCAGGCACGGCGGAAGGTCGATGGATCTCTCGACGCTCGACGTATGGGACCAGCATCTGGGCCGGGTGGGCGCCGAGCTGCTGGCGCAGCGGCTCGACCTGATCGCGACGATGCGGCCGCTGACGGACAAGGCGTACGCGGACGTGGCGCCCGGCGGCGGCCCGGTGACGCTGGAGTACCGCAGCTCGGTGGGCGCGGAGGTGGATCCCGCGCGTACGCGCGAGGAGCTGTACGCGCAGCTGATCGCGGCCCTCGCCGAGGTGCGCAAGCAGGAGATCGAGCGCGGTGTGACGCTGGTCGGCCCGCACCGTGACGATCTGGTGCTGGGGCTGCGGTCCATGCCGGCCAAGGGGTACGCGAGCCACGGGGAGTCGTGGTCGTACGCGCTGGCCCTGCGGCTTGCCTCGTACGATCTGCTGCGTTCCGAGGGCAACGAACCCGTGCTGGTCCTGGACGACGTCTTCGCCGAGCTGGACGCGCGGCGGCGTGAGCGCCTTGCCGAGCTGGTGGCGCCGGGCGAGCAGGTGCTGGTGACGGCCGCGGTGGACGATGACGTCCCCGGGGTGCTGGCGGGCACGCGGTACGCGGTGTCGGCGGGCGAGGTGGAGCGGCTGTGAGCGGCGCCGCGGACAGTCCTGAGCAGCTCCCGGAAGGCGGCCCGGCCGGGACGCCGCCCAAGCCGTCGTCCGGGGCGGCGAAACCGCCGGAGCCCTCGGGAGTGGACCTGGCGCGGGTGGCGTTGCGCGCGGCGAAGGAGCAGGCGCGGGCGCGCGGTGCGGCCGCGCAGCAGAAGAAGCAGGCCGGACGGGGCGGGGGGCTGCGGTCCGGGGCGCGGGCGGACGGCCGCGATCCGCTGCCGCTGGGTGCGGCGATCAATCGGCTGATCACCGAACGGGGCTGGGAGGCGCCGGCGGCGGTGGGCGGTGTGATGGGCCGCTGGCCGCAGATCGTAGGTGATGATCTGGCCAATCATTGTGTGCCGTTGCGTTACGACGACGATCCCGCGGAGCGAGTGCTGACGGTCCAGTGCGATTCGACGGCGTGGGCGACGCAGCTGCGGCTGCTGGCGCCGCAGCTGGTGGCCCGGCTGAACGCGGATCTGGGGCACGGGACCGTGCGGATGATCAAGGTGCTGGGGCCGGGAGGCCCGCAGCGCAGATTCGGTCCGCTGCGTGCACCGGGCAGCAAGGGACCGGGCGACACCTACGGCTGACCTGGCCTTTTACCGTTCTCGTGGGGTGGCGCCCCGGCTCCGGGCGCGGCAGTCACGGCGGGGTGCGGCCCGCTTGTTCCCGAGGCCTCGGGCCCTGTGTCGTACGGCTGTGCGGCGGTGGAAACCGTACGGAGTCGAGCGGGCGTCCCTCACGGTAGCCGGAGGTTGACAGGCCGAAGCGCTCAACGCCCGTGTGAGCCTCTTGAGGCCCCTTCCCGAATATGGGGAGTCGTCAGGCGCTCATTCAGGGCGGCACATGCGGACTCAGGTACCGGCAAACCCCCATTCGGGTCGGCGCTACCGGTAGACTGGTGGACAATCCCGCGTCCTTGCGGGATTCGTCGATACAAGCCGAACGACGCAGCCGCTCCCGCCTGCCCGGAGAACGGCCTGTGCTGTGCCAGAAAGGGCGCTTCGTGGCCGATTCCGGCAACCCCAACGACAACATTCCGTCCACCCCCGGTGAGAGCGTCGTCGCTTCCGCCTTGAACGAGGTGACAGCCTCGTACGACGCCAGCGCGATCACCGTCCTGGAGGGCCTGGACGCGGTCCGCAAGCGACCCGGCATGTACATCGGCTCGACCGGTGAGCGAGGGCTGCACCACCTGGTGCAGGAGGTCGTCGACAACTCGGTCGACGAGGCGATGGCCGGGCACGCGGACACCATCGACGTCACGATCCTCGCCGACGGCGGGGTGCGCGTGATCGACAACGGCCGCGGTATCCCGGTCGGCATCGTGCCGTCCGAAGGCAAGCCGGCCGTCGAGGTCGTGCTCACCGTCCTGCACGCGGGCGGAAAGTTCGGCGGCGGCGGTTACGCCGTCTCCGGTGGTCTGCACGGCGTCGGTGTGTCCGTCGTCAATGCCCTGTCCACCCGGGTCTCCGTCGAGGTCAAGACGGACGGCTACCGCTGGACGCAGGACTACAAGCTCGGCGTCCCGACGGCCCCGCTGGCCCGTAACGAGGCCATCGACGAGACGGGGACGTCCGTCACGTTCTGGGCCGACGGCGACATCTTCGAGACGACCGAGTACTCCTTCGAGACCCTCTCGCGTCGCTTCCAGGAGATGGCCTTCCTCAACAAGGGCCTCACCCTCAAGCTCACCGACGAGCGGGAGTCGGCGAAGGCGACCGCCGGCGCGGACAGCGTCGAGGCGGTCGACGTACCCGAGGAGGAGCCGAACCGGACGGTCACGTACCACTACGAAAACGGCATCGTCGATTTCGTGAAGTACCTGAACTCCCGCAAGGGCGATGTCATCCACCAGTCGGTGATCGACATCGAGGCCGAGGACAAGGAGCGTCTCCTCTCGGCCGAGATCGCCATGCAGTGGAACACGCAGTACAGCGAGGGGGTCTACTCCTTCGCCAACGCGATCCACACGCATGAGGGCGGTACGCACGAGGAGGGCTTCCGTGCGGCGCTGACCTCGCTGGTGAACCGGTACGCGCGCGACAAGAAGCTGCTGCGCGAGAAGGACGACAACCTCACCGGTGAGGACGTTCGCGAGGGTCTGACGGCGATCATCTCGGTCAAGCTGGGCGAGCCGCAGTTCGAGGGCCAGACGAAGACCAAGCTGGGCAACACGGAGGCCAAGACCTTCGTGCAGAAGGTCGTCCACGAGCAGCTGACGGACTGGTTCGACCGGAACCCCAACGAGGCCGCCGACATCATCCGCAAGGGCATCGCCGCCTCGACCGCCCGCGTGGCGGCCCGCAAGGCGCGTGACCTGACCCGTCGCAAGGGGCTCCTGGAGAGTGCCTCGCTGCCGGGCAAGCTCAGCGACTGCCAGTCCAACGACCCGACGAAGTGCGAGATCTTCATCGTCGAGGGTGACTCCGCCGGTGGTTCGGCGAAGTCCGGCCGTAACCCGATGTACCAGGCCATCCTGCCGATCCGCGGCAAGATCCTGAACGTCGAGAAGGCCCGCATCGACAAGATCCTGCAGAACACCGAGGTCCAGGCGCTGATCTCGGCCTTCGGCACCGGGGTCCACGAGGACTTCGACATCGAGAAGCTCCGCTATCACAAGATCATTCTGATGGCGGACGCCGACGTCGACGGTCAGCACATCAACACCCTGCTGCTCACGTTCCTCTTCCGCTTCATGCGACCGCTGGTCGAGGCCGGGCACGTCTACCTCTCGCGCCCGCCGCTCTACAAGATCAAGTGGGGCCGGGACGACTTCGAGTACGCGTACTCGGACCGCGAGCGCGACGCCCTCGTGGCCCTCGGCAAGCAGAACGGCAAGCGGATCAAGGAAGACTCGATCCAGCGCTTCAAGGGTCTCGGCGAGATGAACGCCGAGGAGCTGCGCGTCACCACGATGGACGTCGACCACCGAGTCCTCGGCCAGGTCACGCTCGACGACGCGGCGCAGGCCGACGACCTGTTCTCGGTGCTGATGGG
Source organism: Streptomyces sp. NPDC058221 (assembly GCF_042882365.1). Taxonomy (NCBI): domain Bacteria; kingdom Bacillati; phylum Actinomycetota; class Actinomycetes; order Kitasatosporales; family Streptomycetaceae; genus Streptomyces; species Streptomyces sp. NPDC058221. The sequence continues at coordinate 7,386 of NZ_JBHVWF010000019.1, forward strand.
TGAGGACGTCGAGGCACGACGCTCGTTCATCCAGCGCAACGCCAAGGACGTCCGCTTCCTCGACATCTGAGTCGGCCCTAACAGCAAGCCGCAGCGCGAAAGGACTTTGACCAGCAATGGCCGACGAGAACACCCCTGCCCCCGTGACGCCAGAAGAGGTTCCGCCCGTGGAGGGCGTGGGCATGCGTGTCGAGCCCGTCGGGCTTGAGACGGAGATGCAGCGCTCCTACCTCGACTACGCGATGTCCGTCATCGTGTCGCGTGCGCTGCCCGACGTGCGGGACGGCCTCAAGCCCGTCCACCGCCGGGTGCTGTACGCGATGTACGACGGCGGCTACCGGCCCGAGAAGGGCTTCTACAAGTGCGCCCGCGTCGTCGGTGACGTCATGGGTACGTACCACCCGCACGGCGACGCCTCGATCTACGACGCGCTTGTGCGCCTGGCGCAGCACTGGTCGATGCGCATGCCGCTGGTGGACTCCAACGGCAACTTCGGTTCCCCGGGCAACGACCCGGCCGCCGCCATGCGGTACACCGAGTGCAAGATGATGCCGCTGTCCATGGAGATGGTCCGGGACATCGACGAGGAGACCGTCGACTTCCAGGACAACTACGACGGCCGCAACCAGGAGCCGACGGTCCTGCCGGCGCGCTTCCCGAACCTGCTGGTCAACGGCTCCGCGGGCATCGCGGTCGGCATGGCGACCAACATCCCGCCGCACAACCTGCGCGAGGTCGCCGCCGGTGCGCAGTGGTACCTGGAGCATCCGGAGGCCTCACAGGAAGAGCTCCTGGAGGCCCTGATCGAGCGGATCAAGGGCCCGGACTTCCCGACCGGGGCGCTCGTCGTGGGCCGCAAGGGCATCGAGGAGGCGTACCGCACGGGCCGTGGCTCGATCACGATGCGCGCGGTCGTGGCGGTCGAGGAGATCCAGAACCGCCAGTGCCTGGTGGTCACGGAGCTTCCGTACCAGACCAACCCCGACAACCTCGCGCAGAAGATCGCCGACCTGGTGAAGGACGGCAAGGTCGGGGGCATCGCCGACGTCCGTGACGAGACCTCCTCGCGTACGGGGCAGCGCCTGGTCGTCGTGCTCAAGCGGGACGCGGTCGCCAAGGTCGTACTGAACAACCTGTACAAGCACACCGATCTGCAGACCAACTTCGGCGCCAACATGCTGGCGCTGGTGGACGGGGTGCCGCGCACCCTGTCGATCGACGCGTTCATCCGCCACTGGGTGACGCATCAGATCGAGGTCATCGTCAGGCGTACGAAGTTCCGGCTGCGCAAGGCCGAGGAGCGGGCGCACATCCTGCGCGGCCTGCTCAAGGCCCTGGACGCGATCGACGAGGTCATCGCCCTCATCCGGCGCAGCAACACCGTGGAGATCGCGCGCGAGGGCCTGATGGGCCTCCTGGAGATCGACGAGATCCAGGCGAACGCGATCCTGGAGATGCAGCTGCGCCGGCTGGCCGCGCTGGAGCACCAGAAGATCACCGCCGAGCACGACGAGCTCCAGGCGAAGATCAATGAGTACAACGCGATCCTGGTGTCGCCCGAGCGGCAGCGGCAGATCGTCAGCGAGGAGCTGGCGGCGATCGTCGACAAGTTCGGCGACGACCGGTGCTCCAAGCTGGTGCCCTTCGACGGTGACATGTCCATCGAGGACCTGATCGCCGAGGAGGACATCGTCGTCACGATCTCTCGCGGCGGCTATGTGAAGCGCACGAAGACGGACGACTACCGCTCGCAGAAGCGCGGCGGCAAGGGCGTGCGCGGCACGAAGCTCAGGGAAGACGACATCGTCGACCACTTCTTCGTGTCGACGACGCACCACTGGCTGCTGTTCTTCACCAACAAGGGCCGGGTCTACCGGGCGAAGGCGTACGAGCTCCCGGACGCCGGCCGTGACGCGCGCGGTCAGCACGTGGCCAACCTGCTGGCCTTCCAGCCGGATGAGCAGATCGCGCAGATCCTGGCGATCCGCGACTACGACGCCGCGCCGTACCTGATTCTGGCCACGAAGGGCGGTCTCGTGAAGAAGACCGCGCTGAAGGACTACGACTCCCCGCGCGCCGGTGGCGTCATCGCCATCAACCTGCGCGAGACGGCGGACGGCTCGGACGACGAGCTGATCGGTGCGGAGCTGGTGTCGTCCGAGGACGATCTGCTGCTCATCAGCAAGAAGGCCCAGTCGATCAGGTTCACTGCGACGGACGATGCACTGCGCCCGATGGGCCGCGCCACATCGGGTGTCAAGGGCATGAGTTTCCGCGAGGGAGACGAACTTCTCTCGATGAATGTCGTCAGGCCCGGTACTTTCGTGTTCACTGCCACTGACGGCGGGTACGCGAAGCGGACCCCTGTTGACGAGTACCGCGTTCAGGGTCGCGGTGGCCTGGGCATCAAGGCCGCCAAGATCGTGGAGGACCGGGGCTCACTGGTCGGTGCGCTGGTGGTCGAGGCTACGGATGAGATCCTGGCCATCACGCTCGGCGGTGGTGTGATTCGTACGCGAGTCAACGAAGTCAGGGAGACGGGCCGTGACACCATGGGCGTCCAACTGATCAATCTGGGCAAGCGCGATGCCGTTGTCGGGATCGCTCGTAACGCCGAGGCGGGTCGCGAGGCCGAAGAGGTCGACGGGATCGTGGACGCCGACGACGAGACGGCCGAGGCAGTGTCGGCTGAGGCCACCACGGCCGACGCGGCTGCCGAGAGCACAGTCGAGGGCACGACGTCCTCGACCGGGGAGCACGAGGAGTAGAGCGTGAGTGGAGCCACGGGCGCCGGTTCGGCCGCTTCCGGAGCCGGCGCGAACGGTGCCCGTGGCCCTGCCACGGACTCCCAAGGGGGCACTGTGACGGATACCCGGGGTCCACAGCCCCAGTACGAGGGTTACGCGGCCGGGCCGCTGCCCGGTGAGCGGGAACCCGCACCGGGCCCAGCGGGGCCTTACCACCCGCCCCAGGCCTACCCCTCGCCCCCGGGCGGGACCCAGGGTGGCCGGCCGTCCCACGGAGCCCAGCAGGGCGGTGTGCCGGGCGTGGGCGCGGCACAGGCGTCCCGCAAGGCGCGGACGGGGGCGCGGACCACTCCGCGTACCCGCAAGGCGCGTCTGCGGGTGGCCAAGGCCGATCCGTGGTCGGTGATGAAGGTCAGCTTCCTGCTGTCCATCGCACTCGGCATCTGCACGGTGGTGGCGTCGGCGGTCCTGTGGATGGTGATGGACGCGATGGGCGTCTTCTCCACCGTGGGCGGCACGATCAGCGAGGCCACCGGTTCCAACGAGGGCAGCGGCTTCGATCTGCAGGCGTTCCTCTCGCTGCCCCGGGTCCTCATCTTCACCTCGGTCATCGCGGTGATCGATGTGGTGCTGGCCACCGCGCTGGCGACGCTGGGCGCCTTCATCTACAACTTGTCGGCGGGCTTCGTGGGCGGTGTCGAGCTCACGCTGGCCGAGGACGAGTAGCTACGCGGGTATCGATTTTGGGACTGGCCACGACGTGCGCTAATCTTCAGAAGTCAGCGCACAGCGCGGCGGGGCTATAGCTCAGTTGGTTAGAGCGCATCCCTGATAAGGATGAGGCCACAGGTTCAAATCCTGTTAGCCCCACAGTTGCAGCAGAAGGCCCGGACCCTCTTCGGAGAGTCCGGGCCTTCTGCGTGTATGAACCCTCCGGCGTGCGGGGCCGATGCCTGCGGGCGTTCCGTGAACACCGCCCCCGCGGGCTTCCCCCCGAACTCCGTTTCCGGAGCGCGGTGTCCGGACGCCCGCGCCCGGACTGCGCGCCGGGACTTGATTCCTGTGCCCTGGCTCTGTGACTGACCCCTGCGCCTGGCATCCGGGGTCCGCCCCCCGGTGTCCGGGGTCCCGGCTCGTGCAGAGCACGGCACGGCGGCTCAGCTGCGCTCCGGTGGTGGCCTGCAGGCCGGTGTGCTGCCGGGGCTGTCGTAGTGGGTCCGGTCGTTGTGGTGGCAGTGGCAGTGGCAGTGGCAGTGGCACGTCGGCGCCGGTGGGCGCACGGGAAAGCCCCCGTCCGGTGTGAACCGGCCCAGGGGCTCTGGAGGTCAGGTGCGGGGCTCTCAGGGTGGCAGCAGGGACGCGTCCCCCGCCGGGGCACCGTGCGAGGCGCGGGCGGTGCTGGTGGTGTTCGTGGTGTCCGTCGTGTCTGCGGACAGATGGCGGGTGGCGGGTGAGGAGCCGTGCGCCTCGGCGCGGATGCGCTGCTTCATCGTGGGTGGCAGTGCCCGGTCACGCGGAAGGGTCCATCGCACCGACGGGGTGGTCGCGGTTGCCGCGGTCGCACCCGTGTGCTGCTGGGTCGTGGCCGCCGGCTCCGTGACCGTGGCTTCCGTGGCCGACGCGGTGGAGCCGGCGAGGCCCAGTGCGGCGAGAAGTGCGAAGAACGCGGTGATGAAGGCGGTCCAGATGTTCTTGGCCGTGTGGGCGCTCATGGCCCCTCACTTTCAGGTGGTCCGGTTTGCTTACCTTTCCGATGATGTGGATCCGGCCCGCGATTTCTTGGACCGACGCCGCCGATGCGCCGATGTTCGTATGAACACCACTCGTATGGTTCAACCGGTCCCGATCCACCGGGCCCGACCCCTCTCCGGGGCCGGCGACACGGGTGGCCCGATCCTCCGACGATCGCTTTTCCACAGGCCCCAGTTGGGTTGCGGGGAGGTCACCGGTCGATATCGGCCGGTGTGTATAGTCGGGCGGCAGAAGTCCCCTACGCCAACGAAAGACGAGGTCGCGCGGTGAAGAAGCTTCTCCTGGTCGCACTGGCCGCCATCGGCGGGCTCCTCGTGTACCGCCAGATCCAGGCGGATCGCGCCGAGCAGGATCTGTGGACGGAGGCGACTGACTCCGTGCCCGCAGGTTCGGGTGTGTGAGACAGAACAGCCTGTCGCGGGCCCCGGTCGCTTCGAGCGGCCGGGGCCTCGTGCTGTTGCGGGACCGTGGCACCTGTGCTGTTGAGTTCGCCTACGTAAATCATTAGGTTGCTTGAGTAAATGAGCCGGTGATTTCGGTTCAGAGGGCATGGACGAGGGCACGTGAGCACCGCCGCACGGCCCGGGTGGGGACATCGGTCGGCGGGGTGCTGTTCGCCCTGGTGGCCGGCGCACTGCCGGCCGCGGCGGCGCCCGCCGCCTCGGGGACGACCGGATCCGACGGGAGCGGCAGCCTGGTCATGGTGCTCGACTCGTCCGGTTCCATGGGGGACGACGACGGCACGGGCCGGACCAGGATGGAGAGTGCCCGTACAGCCGTGGGCACGGTCGTGGACGGCCTTCCCGACGGCTACCCCACCGGCCTGCGGGTGTACGGTGCCGACCGGCCGCAGGGCTGCACGGACACCCGGCTGGTGCGCCCGGTGCGGAAGCTCGACCGGACCGCGGTGAAGCGGGCGGTCGCCGGCGTACGGCCCCGGGGCGACACCCCCATCGGCCTGTCGCTCCGGAAGGCGGCGCAGGATCTGCCGCAGCCCGCCCGGGGCGCCATCGGTACGCGCACGGTCCTGCTGATCTCCGACGGTGAGGACAACTGCGGTACGCCGCAGCCCTGCGAGGTCGCCGAGCAGCTCGGCAAGGAGGGGGTCGGGCTGCGGATCGACACCGTCGGCTTCCAGGTGAAGGGCGCGGCCCGCAAGCAGCTCGAATGCATCGCGAACGCCGGCAACGGCCGTTACTACGACGCCCCGGACGCCAAGGCGCTGGCCCGCCAGCTCCAGCGCGCCGCGCAGCTCTCCGCCGACGGCTATCGCTTCCGGGGCGAGCGGGCGAGCGGGCGAGCGGGTGACGGGGGCGGCCACGGCCGACGGCGCCCCCGTGCTCGTACCCGGGCAGTATCTGGACACCATCGGTCCGGGCGAGAAGCGGGATTACGCCGTCGGTCTGGACGCCGTGTCCACGGCCGACTCGCTGCGACGGCGGTGTCGCAGCCAGGGGCGTCCGTCGACACGTTCGACGCCCTGAGTACGAGGATCGAGTACGACGACCACGCTTCGTGCGGGACGGACACCGAACGCTTCCTGCAGAAGGAAGGGGCGGTCCCGCTGACATCGGCGGTCGCCCGAATCCGCTCGGAGGCCGGCACCCGCCCCTGTGACCGCGCGGGCCGGTACCGGCTGGTGGTGGAGCGGGAGAGCAAGAAGGGGTCCGATGCCGCACGCCGGCCGCTGGAGCTCGTGTACGGGGTCGAGGCGCCGTTGAAGAAGGGCGTGACGCCCGCCCGGTCGGAGGCGGAGTACGGCCGGGGCGACAAGGAGGCCACGCTGCCGGCGGGCGACCCCCGCGATGTGCGGGGCGGCACCGGCTTCAACGACGCCAGGACGACCGGGCAGGGCGTCTGGCGCGACCGGATCCTGCCGTCCCAGACGCTCTGGTACAAGGTTCCGGCCGGCTGGGGCCAGCAGGTGCGCTACGACGTCGAGTTCGCGAACGAGCCCACGGTGGAGCGCCCCTCCGCCACGTACTCCTACGGGGCGACCCGGCTCTACACGCCGGCCCGGTATCCGCTCACCGACGGCGGCGAGTTCACCCCGACGACGATGTACAACGGCCGCCCCTCGGCTCTCCGGATGGGCGGGGTCCCGGTCTCCTGGACCAACCGTTACGAGAGCCGGGGCAACGTACAGCCGGTGCATGCCGGGGGCGACTTCTACATTTCGCTGACGTTGGGTGCGCAGGCTGCGGAGATCGCGCAGAATCCGCAGATCGGTCTGGTGCTGCGGGTGTCGGTGTTCGGTGCCGAACGGGCCGGGCCGCAGCACGGAGCCCCTGTGCGGGCCGCTGACGACAGCGGTGCCGGCGAGCACGGAGCCAAGGATGCGGACAATAAGGGTGATTCGCCCGCGCACGCAGACAGCGGTGGTGCCGGAGGGGCAGGATGGACCGGCGTCGCGGCTGCTGCCGGGGCGGCCGTCATGGCCGCGCTGGTCGCCGTGTTCGTATATGTACGCAACCGCCGCGGGGCAGCCGCACGGACGACGAGGGGAAGTGCGTGATGAGGCAGCGCAGCAGGGGCCGGGCGACGCTGGCCGCAGTCGCGGCGATGTGCGCGGTGGCGGCGCTGCCGGGGCAGGCGTACGGGGCCGATGGGCCCGCCGCGTACGCCTTCGACCCGCAGGCGAAGAAGGTCGACGGCGCCGCGGTCAGCACCGATGCGAAGGCGCTCACGGCCGGATCGGTCTACCGGAGTTCGATCAAGTTCGGCCAGAAGCTCTACTACCGGCTGAACCTGGAGGCGACGACGAACGCGTACGTCTCGGCCGTCATCGTGCCCAAGGACGGCGGCAAGGTCGCCTACGGGGACGGCATCACGGTCAGCATCAGGGACAAGTCGGACCTGCAGTGCAGCTCGGAGAACGCCCACTTCGAGTCCGCGGAGTACGCGCGCCCCCTCGCCGCGTACGCCTATCGCAATGTGGACAAGGACAGCAGCAGCTGCCAGGGCGCCGGTACGTACAACGTCCTGATCGAGCGGGAGAACGAGGACACCTCGGGGCGCGGGGACTGGGAGCTGGAGATCCGGTACGCGTCGGAGCCGCAGCTCGCGAAGGGCCGGCCGAGGCCGACCGATGCTCCGGAGGACTGGCCGTCCGCTTCGCCGGAGCCGCCCGCCCAGGCCGCGGACAACCGCAGGCACGGCGGCAGCAGTTACTACGACGCGACGAGCCTGCAAACCGGTGAGTGGAAGGACGAGGTCGAGCCCGGACAGACCCTCTTCTACCGGGTCCCGGTGGACTGGGGGCAGCAGATCTTCGCCACCGCCGCTCTCGGTAACAGCACCGAACCCGACGTGGACGAGTACATCAGCGGCGCGCTCTCGATGTCCCTGGACAACCCGGCGCTCGGCCATGTCGGCTCCGCCGCCCCCCTGGCCTACTCGGGCAAGCCGGCTTCGGCGTCCCTGGACCCGGTGCCTCCGGTGGCGTACGAGAACAGGTTCGCGTCCAGCGGCAACGTCAGCGCGATGCGCTTCGCCGGCTGGTACTACCTGTCGGTGACGCTGAGCCCGGAGGTCGCCCAGTACTACGGCTCCAAGCCGTACCCGGTGACTCTCACGGTCAACGTCAAGGGCGAGGCCAAGGACGACACGCCTTACGCGGGCGACGCCGGGATCTTCGGTGTCACCCAGGGCGACAAGGACATGGCCAAGAACGGCCAGAGCGCCCCGCAGGCCGCCGAGAGCAAGAGCGACAAGATGAAGCTGGTCGGCGCGGCCGGCATCGGTGCGGGCGCCGTGCTGGTGCTCGGGCTGGGCGGCTGGATGCTGTTTGCCCGACGCGCAGCGGCCGCGGCACCGGCCGGGACGGCCGACAGCGCTCAGCAGCAGCCGTACGGAGGGCCGCCGCAGGCCTGGTAGCCGGGCGGGGGGCCGCTGCTGCCGGGGCGGACCGGACGCCGGAGCCGGGTCCCTCCTCGGTGGCGTGCCGGGGAGGGACCTGTACGGCGGCTTCACGGAGTCGCCGATCAGGCCTGGGTCAGGGCCCAGATTCCGACGGCGAAGCAGATCAGCGCCACCAGCAGCACCGGGACCGCCACCTTCGGGGGCGGTCCCGGCCGCTTGCCCGGAGCAGGTGCCGCGGCGTGCGAAGGCGATGTGACCCGGGCGGACGGTGCCTGGGCGAGGTGGGGCGGGGCGCCGGCCCCGGAAACTCCCGCTCCCGATACGGGAACCTGCGGCTGCTGAGCGGTGTAAGCACGAGTGAGAGCTTGTTCGTGCTGCACCGCGGCCGTCGGGGCCTGTGAGAGGTCCGGTGCGGCGGCAGGAAAGGGGGACGCCGTATGCGCGGGATGCTGAGCGGCGGGAGGAGTGGGCGTGCCCGTCTGTGCCGTCTGGGGCGTGGGCGCGGGGTGCTGCGGGGGCGGCTGGAGGTGGAAGCTGCCCGTCTCCGACATCGAGGCCGGGGGCTGCGAGTACGGCTGCTGTACGCCCTGTTGGCCTGTCTGCGGCCCGGTCGCCTGTGTGGCCTGTCCGGGTCCTGGCCCCTGCTGCGCGTCCGTGTGGCCGCCCGGCTGCGGGGCAGGCACGGGCCCCGCGGGGCCGAAGCCGGCGGGCAGCGGGCCGATCTGGTCGAAGACCTCGACCGGCTCGTCCTCGTCCCCGGGCTCGGGCAGCATCTCGACCGCGGCCGTCAGCGCCTTGCGCGCACCCGTGGCCGTACGGAAGCGAGCCTCCGGGTCCGGCTGCAGCAGCCCGGCGAGGACCTGCCAGAGCGGCTCCGGGATGCCCTGCGGAGCGCTGGGCGTGCCGTAGGACGCGAAGTGCTCGACGAGCGCCTGCGAGTCGGGCTTCTTCCCCTGGAGCAGATACAGGGCGACGAGACCGACCGCGAACAGGTCCGCGGGGAAGTCCGGCTCCGCTCCCATCATCTGCTCGGGTGCGAAGTAACCCGGCGTTCCCACCACGTAGTTCGTCTCGGTGAGGCGCGGCTCGCCCTTGCGCATGGAGATACCGAAGTCGGACAGCCGCAGATGCGGCCGGCCCGTTCCGGTGGCCTCCATGAGGATGTTGGCGGGTTTGATGTCGCGGTGCACGACGCCCTCGGCGTGCACCGTCGACAGTCCGGACAGCAGCTGGTCGAGCAGGGTGCAGACGAACCGAGGGGGCAACGGGCCGTAGTCACCGATGACATGGGCCAGCGAACCGCCGCTGATGAGGTCCATGGTGAACAGGACCTTGTCGTCGTCCGCGGCCCAGCTGGCCGGAGCGAGCACATGGGGATGCTCGATCCGCAGCGCCTGCTCGCGGACGAAGCGCAGCAGCGTGTGTGCGTCGCTCTGCTGGAGAACCTTGGCTGCCACATAGCGGCGGCGCCGGTGGTCCCAGGCACGCCAGACAGCACCGACCCCACCACGTCCGATCGGATCGATCAGTTCGTACCGACCAGCGAAGACCTCACCCATTGCGCTGCGCTCGCTCCCCGTCCCTGCTCTCGGCCCGTGCGTGTGCCCGGGCACGGATACTGCGGCTGCCGGATCCGTCCCGGTCTAGCTCTGGTGCCCCTCGTAGTGCGCCACCGCGTCCGCGGTGCGTCCTGCCCCGTACACCTTGAGGAACTCTGCCAGTTCCGGGTGGGTCGGGGCGAGGGAGTCCGCAGCATCGATGATGTCACCGGCGGCCGCGACGGAACGCAGCAGCGACTGGATCTCGCGGACCACACGGCGCACGGTGGGTGCCCCGCCGGTCGTCGACGTCTGACCGGTACTGGTGAGCACGGAGCCTCCCTGGGACTTCTTGATCTCCTCCATGCGGTCGGTGGCCTCCCCGGCGCTCACGCTGCCGTCCGCCACCTGGCTGGCCAGTTCCTGGAGGGCCTGGACGCGCTGCACGACCGCAGGATTGCCGATCTTCGCCCGCTGGCCGCTCATGAGCTGGGAGAGCATCGGGGCGGACAGCCCGAGCACGGCGGCGAGCCGGGCCTGGTTCAGGCCGAGATCATCGATCAGCCGACGGAAGAGCGCCCCCAGCGGCTCCCCGTACCAACTGCGCTGAAGATCCCTTGCTCTTGCCGTTGCCTCTTGCTGCGCTGCATCCATGGCGTCTCCCCTTCGCTGCGGCTTCGCTGCTGCGAACCTCGACGAGCATCTTACGGAGCGTGGTCGTCGACCGGGAGCCCCCATCTTTTGGAGGATTCGGGGGATCACCCGGTAGTCTGGTCTGCAGCGGTGACCACAACACCGGTGCGTCCGGTGCTGCCCGCTTTTCGGGGCCTTAGCTCAGTTGGTAGAGCGCTGCCTTTGCAAGGCAGATGTCAGGAGTTCGAATCTCCTAGGCTCCACGTACTAAATGCCCTCTGACCTGCGGAAACGCAGTTTCGGAGGGCGTTTTTCGTGCCCATCAATGGGCGCATCGATGCCCGCCGGGCCCAGGGGGAGTCCGTACCTCCCAAGGGAATTGCACTCCCTCGTCTCCCGGGGGGGGTCTCCTGGGCTCCGACCTGGAGAGCCGCCGCAGAGATGTGAGGCATGAGCCGAGCCGCCGCGGGACCGCTCCTCCGAGACTGTCTGCCGAGCGGATACGGGTTGAGGCAAGGTCGCCGGCTGCAGCAACGGGCTACACGGACTCAACAGTCGATGACGCGGCAGCACGCGCCGGGCTCCGGCGTCTGCGCGACGCCGTCGGACCTGCCCACACCTCGGTGCCTCGAAGGACTCAGTCAAGGCGCAACTTCTGGGTGTTGTGAGAGCGGGTCAACCGCACGCCGAGGCTCCTTCCGCTGTGTGCGTACCGGGCTGGGGCGCGATCTCCACGCGTATGGCGTCTGTCGCGGTCAGCAGCGCGTTCTCGACTGATGCCGAGCTGTCGCCGGTGGCGATGACCGCACCGATGGCGCTGGAGGAAAAGTGCTCCGGTGGGAGCTTGACGGTCGCGCCGGGGGCACGGTCGAGGACGACGTGCTGGATGCCCGGGACGCCGAGCGCGGTGTCCAGGCCATCGACCCGCAGCAGTCTTCCGGCCGCCGGAGCCATCACCTTGCGCAGTCCAGCATGCAGCGGCTGCTGAGAGGGCAGCCGCGGAGCCCGGCCGGTCGCCACGCGGATCACGTTCTCGTGGAAGGGGATCCCGCTCGCGAGGCCGACGAGATGGGAGCCGATGTAGTCACCGCCGGCGCGGGCGGCGACCTCCACGAGCCGGGCGCCCGAATGCTCGTCGTACATGCACTCCAGATGGAAGGTGCAGTCGTCGAAGCCGAGGGCGCGCACGACCTCCTGGGTCAGCGCGTGCACGGTGGAGCGCGCGGCGGCGGGCAGGGCGCTGGGGTGCAGATGTGCGAGTTCCAGGCGGAACGGCTCGGTGGTGGTCTTGTCGGTGATGCCGCAGATGGTCACCTCGCTCCGGTGCACGAAGCCCTCGACGCTGTGCTCGGTGCCGCCGAGCAGCTCTTCGAGCACGAGCTCGCCGCGGTCGTGACGGAAGATGCTGTCACCGTCGGCTCCGGTGAGACGGGTCAGTTCGGCGAACGCGGGCGGCAGGTCCCGTGCGGCGTGCAGCAGGAAGATGCCCTTGCTTCCACTGCCCGCTGCGGGTTTCAGGACGGCGGGGAACCCGACTTCTTCGAGCGCCTGTTCGGCGTCCTGAAGGGTTCGTACCCGGGCGTAGCGGGGTATCAGGTGAGGCCGGGTGGCCAGGGCCTGGCGCATGAGGTACTTGTTGCGGGCCAGCCGGGCGGCTGCCGGCGCGATGCCGGGCAAGCCCAGGCGGTGGGCGGCGCGAGCGGCCGGTTCCACGCCCGCGTCGGACCAGGTGACGACGCCGGCGACGGGGTGCGTCGCGGCGATCTCGTCCACTGCCGCGTCGAACGCGGCGGCGTCGTGCGGGTCGACCGCCCGCACCTCGGCGAGCAGCCCGGAGGGCAGCCCGCCGGGCGGCCGGGCGGCGAGGAGTACCACCGCGTAGCCCTCGCGGTGGGCGGCCTCGAACGCCGGCCGGTGTTCCAGCGGACTCTTGCGTACACCGACGAAGACGACGGCGGGCCGGCGCGGTGCCGGGGCGGGCACAGGCACGGGCGCGGGCACGGGCGCGGGCACAGGCGCGGGCACAGGCGCGGGCACGTCACTCCACCTCGATGGTCAGCTGGGTCTCGACCCGGTCGAGGGTCGCCTCGAACTCCTCGGCCGTGTCCGCACCCACGACCACCATCAGGCACCAGTCCATGGCGTGGGAGAAGCCGACCCGGTCTCCGGTCTTCTTCATCAGGCGCCAGCTGATGACGCCGTCAACGGCCTCGATCTGCTCGCCGGTCGGCAGGGCGGTGATGGTGCCTGCGCGGGACGGACGCAGGTGCAGCGCGCCGATGTGCCGGTACGGGGAATCGCCGGGCTCGATGGCGCCGTACAGCAGTCCGGTGGCGACGGTGCTGAACACGCTTTGCCCGAGGCGGGCGGTGAGCATGTCGGGGATCCAGCCGCCGCCGATCCGGGTGGCGATCTCGGAGAAGACGAGGTCGCCTGTGGGGGTCTCGAACACCTCCAGGTGGGTGACGGCGGTGTCGATGCCCAGGGCTTCGTTGACGGTGGTGTGCATCGCGAGGATGCGTTCGTGGAGTTCGGGGTGGTCCTCGGGTGCCAGTACGTACGATCCGTCCCGGGTGGGTGTGGCGGCGTGCGCCGCACCGTCCGTGGCGACGTGGTCGAGCCGGGGCACGTAGTAAGCGCTCACGTTCAGGAAGAGCGCCTTGCCCTCCCGCCACAGCGCGTCGATGTGCAGCTCGCGGCCGGGAACGAAGCGTTCGACGATGAGATGGCCCGAGGCGAGCCGGTCCGGCTTCGGCAGATCGTGCAGGAAGGCGGTGATCTCCGCCGCGTTCTCGACGCGGAGCGTGCTCATCGTGCCGAAACCGAACGCGGGCTTCACGACCGCGGGGAACCCCACATCGGGCGGGGTGTTGCCGTCGGCGAAGGTGACATCGGTCGGCAACGAGGCCCACTCGGTGACGGCCACACCGGCGGCGCCGACGAGGCGCTTCATCATCCGCTTGTCGCGGACGGCCGCTCCCAGGTGTGCGCCGGCCTCGCCGCAGCCCAGCAACGCGCGCAGCAGGGCGGCGCCCAGCTGCGCGTCCTCGGAGAAGGAGAGCACCTGGTCGACCCTGACACCGCGTACGGCGAGGTCGACGGATACCCCGGTCAACTCCTCGATGGAGTCCACGCTCCCGACGCGGTAGACGGAGCGGGCGGCAGCGGTCAGTTCGGGCGACGCCGCGGCGGTCGCCAACTCGGACTCCTCCAGCACGAGATGGAGGTTCGGCGTCGCGGCGAGCAGGGCCCTGACCATGTCCGGGCGCCATTTGCAGAGCACGACGACGGGGCCCTCCTCGGCGATCAGCGGCGGCTCAGCGGCCGGGGCGGCTGAGGCGGCCGGGGCTGAGGCGGCCGAGGCGGCCGGAGCCGGTGCGGGCTCGGGGCTCGGCGGCTCCACGCGGATTTCGATCTGCCGGAGCACGGCGTCGGCCGCCGCGTCCACGCCGGCGGACGTGTCCGCCAGGAGCAGTGCGTGGGCGACGCGGTCGCCGGACGAGTGGAGGCCGGTGACGATGTCGCCGGCGTGCTTCTTCTGGCCGACCCGCACCACATCGGGGCGCAGCTGAGCCGCCTCCACACCATCCACGGACGTGATGCGGCCGGGGGACGCAGCGGACAGGAACACCACGCCCGCAGCGCGGGGCCGCCCTGAGGGCAGGCCGACCTCGCGTCCGAGGGACAGTTCGATGACACTGCGGAAGAAATCGTGTCCATACGCCCGGCACATCAGCTCCAGGATGTGGTCGCCGGGGGTGCGCACGGCGAACTCCATGGGCCTCAGTACGGTGCCGTCGTCCCGGTACTCCAGGTGCACGATGCCGGTGCGGATACCGGCGGCCGCGACCAGCGCGGCCGTCTGCCCGTCGACGCGGTCGCGGTCGGCGGGCCGGTGGGGCAGCCGGTGCTGCATTTCGACGAACTCGGGTGGACCGGTGGTCACCTTGCGGGTGTGGTTCCCGAAGATCACCTCGCCGTTCTGGACGAGCGCCTCCCAGCTGTACTCAGGAGCGTCCACGTACTCCTCGATCAACACCTGCTGTCCCAGGTCCCGGCGAGTCAGGTCCGCGCGGAGCTCGTCCTCGCCCGCCACACAGCGCACCCCGGCACTGCCCACGCCCCGCAGCGGCTTGACGACGACCGGGTAACGGCCGCGGCTCCACTCGGCGGCCCGGTCCGCGTCGTCGACGACGGCGTAGTCGGGCTGCGGCAGCCCCGAGTGGGAGAACAGCGCGCGCTGGACGGCCTTGTTGCGGCTCGCCTCGGCGGCGGCGAGGGACGGGCCCGGCAGTCCCAGCCGGTCCTGCACCCGTGCCGCGGCCAGCACATGCTGCTCGGCGAACGGCACGGCGCCCTGCGGCGGGTACCGGTCGGCGGCGTCCAGGGCGGCCCGCAGCCAGTGCGTCTCGGTGCCGCCCGCCGGGGTCTCGAAGTGCGCGACGTGCTGCTCGTGCTTCTCGCGCCAGGCCTCGTCGTCGAGCAGTACCGTGCGCAGCCCGAGGTCCCGCGCGGCGGCGACGTAGCCGCGCCCCATGATGCCCGCGCCGACCAGCAGCAGTGTGTCCGTCATGTCGTATCCCCTGTGTGTGACGCGGGTGTCTCTTCGGGTGTGGCCCCTGCGGTTCCGTCTGCGGGTCTGCGTACCGCAACGCGGCGCCGGCCGAGGGTGAGCAGCAACAGCAGGCAGAGCGAGGCGAGACTGAGCCAGACCACGAAGGCCTCGCCGGTGAGGGTCAGCGCGACGCCGATGGAGGGGCCCGCGGCCGTACCGATACCCATGGCGCCGCTGGCCAGGGCGGAGACGCGGGTGACGTCCTTGGCTTCGACCGAGTCGATCAGCCAAGGATGGAACGAGCAGGAGTACGCGCACTCACCGATCGCGAACACCACGGCGAACAGCAGGAGTCCCGCGTACCGGACCGGCTGCGGACCGAACGCCGACCCCATGGCCACGGCGTACGCGGCGACCCACAGCAGGACCGCGGCCCGCAGCCCGAACGTCTCGTCGCGGCTGCTCAGCAGACGTGTGACCCAGCTCTGCCCGAGGGCCACTACGGCGGTGTTCACCAGCAGCAGCGCGGAGACCGCGCCGAGCCCGATGCCCATCAGCCGTACGGCGACCAGCGGCGAGGTCGCCTCGAACTGGCTGTGCCCGAAGAGGTAGGCGCCGAGCTGGAACAGCACTGCGAGCGCCCCTGCGGTCCCGAGCCACTTCAGCCGCCCACCGGCGGCTTCCCGCGCCTCGACTGTCTCCTCCCGCTCCGCGACCCGAACCTCCGCGACCCGAACCTCCTCGCGGCGCTCCCGCGCACGCAGCCGGTGGAAGGCATAGGCGAGCGGCAGATAGCTCAGTGCGTTGGCGACGAACAGCCACGGCACCGCCGAGGTGGTGAAGAAGCCGGTGGTCAGACCGGCGACGACGGCACCGAGGCCCAGGCCCACGTTGATGGCTTGGTAGCGTCGTGCGAACACCGAGCGCCGCTGGTCCTGCGACGTCAGCGAGCTGAGCACCGGCACCATGGAGACCAGCAGACAGCCCTGGCCACAGCCGACGAACAGAACTGCCGCGAACAGTGCGGTGAGCGAGCCCGCTGCCGCTGTCCCCAGGAAACCCACGGCGAGCATCAGCGTCCCGGTGAACCCCAGACGCGCGGGCGACGGTTTGATCCAGCCGGTCGCGAGCACCGCGGCGGTCAGCAGGTTGGCCGCGGCGGCGGCGCCGTAGAAGACACTGACGCCCGCCGCACCCATCTCGGGCAGTTCCGAGAGGTAGAGCGCGGTGTACGGGTAGACCAGGCCGGAGCCGAACGTGGACACACCGTTGAGCAGGATCAGCCTGTCGGCCGCGGTGAGCCGGCGGCCGGGGCCCCGGGGCGTACTCATGTGACCCTCCCCCGTTCCCCGAAGGCCGTGTTGAGGAAGTACGTCCAGTCGGCGGCACCCGGATCGGAGACGTGCAGCAGGTTCTCCACCGCGTCGTAGTGGGTGGTGGGGTAGCGCACGACGCGGCGCACCATCTCCTTGAAGATGTGCAGGGTCGACAGCTCCTGCTCCCCGGCATACCGGTAGATCTCGACCTCTTGGCCGACCAGGTAGTCCCTCAGGCTTCCGGCGAGCCGGGTGAAGTGGGTGTTGTCCGCGTACAGGCCAAGGAAGTCGCGCTGGGTACAGCGGGTGCGCAGGTGGTCGGAGACCGTGAACCCGAGCGCCTCCGCGACACCGAGCACCAGGTCCGCGGTACGGACGGTGTCATCACCCGCTGGATTGAGCAGCGGTCCGGCCAACAGCGCCCGCAGGTCGGCCAGGTGACGGTGGGGGTTGCGCAGGGTGCGGACGTACCAGTCCCTGGCGCGGGTTTTGCGCTCGATGTTGCTGAGCGCCCAGGCGACGGCCTGCTCGGAGGTGTCCACCTCGTAGGCGTACGCCGTCGACGACTCGTACACGGCCAGGAGGCCGCGCACGGTGTCGCGGGCCAGCGCGGCGGGGCAACGCGCGCACGGAGCCGTGAGAATGTCGGGCTTGAGGATGAGCAGAGCGCCCGCACCCGTCGCGACTTCTTCGGAGGGATTCATCGGGCCTCATCGAGCAGGATGTCGAGCAGTCCGGTCAGGCGTACGAGATCGTCGTCGCCGCAGGTGCGGCCGAGGCCGACGCGCAGTGCGGTCGGCCGGTCCGGGTCGGCGAGCCCGTACACCAGGGCCCGGCTCTCCAGGAACTCCACCAGCTTCCGTACGGCGGACGGGGCGAGGGTGGTGGGCAGAACGCACGTGAGATCGCGGTCCCGGCGGTACGGCGGCCCGGCCAGCCAGGATCGGCCCGCCGTGTGCGCGGCGATCAGCTCGACGCGGGACGCGACCTCGCCATCGAGGCGCTCGGGGTGCGACTCGGCGAGGGTGCGGATGCCGTGGGCGAGCATCATCAGGTCCGACGTGCTGGGGCGCGGTGTACCGGGCGCGTCCGCGTCGAGCAGGGCACACATGCCGAAGGGGCCACCGCCCTCTTCGGCGCGGGCGGCCGCGGCCGCCCGCGGGGACAGAGTCAATACGGTGCTGCCGGGCACGACGCCGAGCAGCGCACCGGGGCAGAAGGCCGCCACGTCGAGTGCCGCCAGGAAGCCCTCGGCCAGCGGCCATGAGGTGCCCGAGAGATCCGCGGCACTCCACGCATCGGGTCCGCCGGCGCTGAACGGCCGGGCAGCTCCACCGGCCGGCCGGGGCACGACGTCGTGGGCCACGGCCCACTTCTCCCGGGCGAGCAGCCCGGCCAGGGTCTGCGGCACCACGGGCACGAGAAGGCAACTGTGTCCGTCCGGCAGACCCACCAGCGCGCGCAGTTCCTTCAGGAGCGAGGCGGTGAAATCGTCGGTGCCTGCGAGCCCGGGCCGCAGGCCCAGCACCGCGGGTCCTGACCGAGCGAGGGAGGCGAGGCGGTCGGCGGGTACCGCGACACAGGTACCGCCGAGGCGCGGCTCGCGAGGCAGCAACGTGTCGGGTATGTCGTACAGCTCGACGGGCGTGAACTCCCGCTCGCCGATGGCGGAGAGCGGGCCTTCGGAGTCGACGAGTGCCATGGGCGTCATCCCAGCTTCGATCGGGCCACGAGGCGTACGTAGGGGCCGGCTCGCTCGCCCACGGAGTCGATCACCGCTGCGAGCTCGGCCTGCGTCTCCACGACAGCGGCGGCCGTGTCGGCGGGCGGATCGAGCAGCCGACGGGCGGTGTGCGCGGCGCACCGGGCGTGCGGAGCACCGCTGTCACTCCCGCGTTCCGCCTCACGCTGCAGGAGCCGTAGCAGCCACTTGACCGAGGGGACCGTCACTCCGGCGGCGGCGAGCGCGCACTGACCGGTGTGCACCAGGGCCTCCCGGTACATCCAGGCCGCCGAGTCGCGGTGCCCGTCCGACAGCTCGCCCGACACATCGTTGAGCCGATTGACGGCGGCGACGGCGGCGACGTTCAGGAGATAGCGGGGGAGGTCATCCGTGCCGAGGCCGTCGCGCAGCTCCTGGAGCCGGTCGGGACGGCGCAGAGCCTGCCCGGTCCGCACCCGGTGAAGGATCTTGAGGTTGTCCTCGTCGACCAGCTGGGCGATGCCCTTCTCCTGCGACAGGCTCGCCACCGAGGCACGGAACGCCTCCCGCAGCCGGTCGAGCGCGGCCGGTTCGAGCACCGCGACGTTCACCTCACGGCCCTCGTGGAAGGCTACTGTCGCGGTCCGTTCGCCCTGGCGCGCGGCCGTCTCCGAGCCGGCCACCCGGAAATCGCCCACGACGTACAGGTCGAGATCGGAATTGCGGTTCGCGAGCCCGTCAGTCGTCGATCCCGCGAGGAAGAGCAGCTCATCGCCGCCGCAGCCGACCGCGGCGAGCGAGGTGGCGGCGAGGGCCTCGTGTTCGACAGCGGCCGGGCCGGTCGCCCGGCCGGTGGTGGTTCCTGACGTGCTCACTGCTGTTGCCTCGACTCTGTCCAGGACCCGCAGCGTCGGCCGAACTCGGCCAGCACTGCCCGGTCCAGGGGTGATGTATCGGTGTGGTGCTCGAAATGCCACTGCACGCCGAGCACGAAGCGCTCCGGAGCGCCGACGCTGACCGCCTCGACCGTCCCGTCCGGGGCGGTGGCCTCGACGAACACGTGGCCGGGCACCTTGGCCACCCGGTCGCTGTGCTGCGAGTTGACGGGCACGGCACCCGGATCCTGGCCGGGTCCCACCAGCGGGGCGAGGAGTCCGCCCGGATGGACGGCCACCGTGTGCGCGGGTGCCCAGCGGTCGGGCCCGTCCACCCCGGCCCGCAGGCGATGCCTGACCTCCGACGCGGGCACGGGTTCGAGCGTGCCTCCCTGGTGCGCGACGAGCTCCTGCAGCCCCCGACAGCTCGCGAGGACCGGCAGGCCGGGAATCCCGTCCGCCGCCCGCAGCAGCGCGGCCGCCGTCGCGTCCCTGGGCAGGTCGTACTCCCGCTCCGGCACGGCGTCCGCCTTGCCGTAACGCGCCGGATGCACGAAGGACCCGCTGCCCGGCAGCACCAGACCGTCCAGGCGCGCCAGCACACTGGCGGCATGCTCGGGCCGCACCGTGTGCAGGAGCACCGCGGTCACGTCCGCATGCTCCAGAAGCGGCTCCGTCAGATGGTCGTTGACCCGGGAGTACGTGGTGCCGTTGGCCCGCTCCTTGTGACAGGCGAGGATCCCGACCAGCGGAGTCCTCGGCTTACCGACGCTCACCGGGCCGACTCGCGTACGTCCGCCACGGCACCGGGCAGCAGCGCCGGATCCTCCGTGACGACGACGGCCACCACTGACTCGGTGCCCGGCCAGTCCTCGGCGACGACGACCTTCGGATGAGTGCGCACCGACGTGACCAGCTCCTCCGCCGAACGCCCGGCCTTCGGCAGCAGCACCATGGCCGCGCCGCGCTGCGCCTCAGGAGTCTCGCCGGGCAGTTCCCCACCGGCGAGCAGTGTCAGTAGCGTCTCGTAGGGCCGAACCGCGTCCATGTGCGCGTACGGGATGAGATGGGAGTTGATCAGATCGCCGCCGAGACGCCCGCCCACCTCCAGGACCACCGGGCCCTCCGGCCCGAACCGTAGGTCGGCGTGAAACCCGCCAGTGCCCAGACCGACCGCGAGCACAGCTTGCTCGGCCGCCTGACGCAACTCCTTCACCTGCGTCTCCGTACGCGCCGACGGGACCGCCGTCGCCCACGAAGCCGACAGCTGACCGTCCACGTACTTGTCGGTGACACCCAGGACCCGCACCGTGCCGTCATGTACGACACCCGACACGGAGTGCTCGGAACCCTCGACGTACTCCTCCACCAGGAAGTCGTTCGTGCCCGAGTAGTTCGCCGAAGTGAGCGCGAACACCGCGTCCGGATCCGAGTCCGGTCCGATCACGGCCATGCCCCGGCCACCGGAGCAGTGCGCGGACTTGAACACCAGCGGCCTGCCTGAGGCACCGAGCTCTGCCACGGCGGCAGTCAGCTCCTCCACCGTACGCCCGGCGCGCCAGGGCGGGTTGAGGCCGAACGGCTCCATCGCGCGGCGCTGCGCGACCTTGTCCGTGGCGACAGCCGCGGCAGTGGCGCCGATACCACGCACCCCGAACCGCTCGGCGAGCAGTGCGGTGAGCGCGACGTACTTGTCGCCCCAGCAGACCACCGCGGCCGGGTTCGGACCGGAGCCCGCCTGCTCGGTCCGTACGGTCCGCGCGGCCTCCGCCGCCTGATCGGCGAGCGCCGCACCTCGGTCGAAGGAACCGCGCCGATGCTCGGGCAGCCCTGTGTGGGACACGTTCGCATCGGACGCGACATGGACATTCAGACCGCACGCGGCGGCCGCGTCGATCTCGGCGCGCCACTCCAGGGGCGAGCGTCGCAGCCCCAGATAGAGCACCGCGGGGCGGTCGGCCGCCGTCGGGGAAATCTCAGCTGTCGTCATGAGGTCAGATACCGTTCTCGTTCGCTGTACCCGTCTGCGCGTTCGCCTCGGAACCGTACCGGCCCTGGTACCAGGTGTTTCCGAAGTCCTCCACCACGAATGGCTCTTCGCGCTTCTCCAGGTGGATCGCGTGCTCCTGGTAGTAACCGCGCAGGACCTCGCCCATCGCGATCGCCGACCGCAGCTCACGCGGTCCGTAGACGTCGCCCTCCGTACGCATCAGCCGCAGGTCGTGCACACCGGGGCGATGCGCCCCCGCCAGGGTGATGCCGAAGGGGACGCGAATGGCATGCCGTACACCGTTGGCGACGTGCCCCTGGTGGTGGTGCGAGGTCCATTCCGTCATGTCGGGCATGGAAGGGGCGAAGAACCAGTCGCGCTCGGCGAAACTCCCGTCGTCCGTGACGTCCGCCGCGTGCGGCATGAAGTGCCAGCTGTTCCAGCGCATACGGGCCGCGATCGCACGCACCACCTGAGGCAGCTCTGCGGCGGCGCCGGAGGCGGCCAGCCGCTGACGAAAGTCTTTGCCGGGCGCCACACAGCAGTAGTACTCACTGGTCTTCCAGTGGCCCGGTTCGATGCTGCCGTCGGCAAGGAGCGAACTCAGCCGCAGGATGTCCCGCGGCCCCCGGGACATGCTGACGTCCGAACCGGTAGCGGCCGCGGCGGCGCTCACCAGCCGGTGCAGTACCTCCTCGAAACGGCTGCTGAACCCCGGCTGCGAAGCCCGGGGACCACCGTCGAACAGTGGCTGCCAGTCCACACCGAAATCACCGCCGCGTACGGCATCCGGCGCCGACGGCACCAGATCCGCGAGGGTGTCGAGGAAAACCTCCGGCACATCCACCCCGGTGACGGGGGTGTCGAAGAGATGCTCCTTCTTGTTGATGGTCATCGCCTGCACCGTGCGATAGACCACCGCCGACTGCAACTTGGCTATCCGCAACTCTCTTGCTGCATCCGCGAGTTCAAAGAGTCGTCCGACGGGGGAATCCGACGCCTCGGGGGCGGGGACCGTCCCGTCGTACGCCCTGATCCGGCCCTCGATGAACTCTGTCAACCTGCCCGGCAGCAACTGAGTGCCGCTGAACTCCTCAGTACGCGAGGGGGTTCCTGAGGAAATCAGCGCGGACATGCAGACGACGAAACACGCGTCGGCGGCACTCCACTCCGGCAGCGGAGTTTCGGAGAGGACCTTCATCCGGCAGCGATCGGACTCCGCACCGATGGACTTGCCGACGAGGTTCCCGTCCTTGCCCAGATTCGTGTAGCAGGCGTCACCTATATAGAGCCGTATCGGCCCGACATGCCGGAACAGAAAACGCAGCCGGGCCACCAGGACCGCCGCGTACTCCTGCCCTTGCTCGGACAACCAGTCGTGCACCGACTCGACTTCGGCCACTGCCTGTGCGGCGAGCTCCGCACACGCGGTCTCAAGGCCCGCCGGCGGGCCGTCGGGCCAGCGGATCCCGGCGACCACCCGAAGTTCCGGCCCCGCCGTCTCCTCCGGGCCGAGGATGCAGGCCTTGCCCGCCTTCAACTGCCCGAACCGGTAGCCTTCCGCGTCCTCCGCGGCAGTCACGTCGACCACGGCACCGGCCGACTCCAGCACATTGAGGAGGTGATGCTCAGCCGGACGCAGCGCACCGAGCGCCACTTCGGGCGCGAGCCGTTCACCGATCGTCGCCAGATGACGTATGGCGGGCCCGGCGGACGTGAACTCCGTGACCTCGGCGGCGACATTCTCCAGAAGCTTGTCGAATCCTTCGGAACGAAGGAGACCCATCTGTGATTCCCTTGTGAAGGCGTATGACATTTCGCAAGCGGTCGCCGGTGAACGCAAGGTGCCAGACAGTGGGATGAATGAGAGTGAAAAGTGCTCGGACGTGCGCTGGTTGACCGCGCGCAGCGATGAGTGCCGGAGAGATGAAAGGGGGAGGTTGGTGAACCTGCGCCGTGGAAATGTCCGGATGAGCCCCGTTGCTCAAGTGATGACCGATCGCAGGTGGTGCGAGGCCCATCACGGGAAGTGACTCTAACCTCTGGGATAACACCCGGCAATCATTTCGTGTACAGCAGTTGGCTCGAGGATCAGGTGTTGCGTAATCCAGGTGGGGGCGCGGAGGGGTGCGTCAGCGCTCTGTTCGTGAAGTTCCCCGGGCCGGGGGCGAAGTAGATTCTTTGCTTGTGCAGTGCTGCACGTGGCGTCTTCCTGTGCTGGTCCGGAAGGTGCGTACGAGCGTGATCGGGACCCTGGATTCTCTTCAGCAACTCACCCCGTCTCTGTGTTGACGCGTCATCACGTGGGTGGGGTCGAGCCCGATCCAGCGGGACGCAGGGGGATGAACACGGGGTTGAATGTCCGATTCTCCGGCGTTTCTGCAAGTCGGAGAGGTAACGACTTCGGGTTCGAATCTCCTGGGCCTCACTTCCATATCCCATCTGATCTGCGGAAACGCGGGCAGAGGGGCTATTTGTGAATGGCCCGATGTGTTATCGGTCGGTCTGTGGGGCCGGTGCGGGCAGTTCCACTGTGATGCGGAGTCCGCCGGCAGGACGCGGGGTGAGGGTGAGCGTTCCGTCGTGCGCCTGGGTGATCGTTTCGACGATCGCCAGACCGAGGCCGGCGCCTGCGTGATCGGTGTGGACGCGCTCGGTGCCGCGTTGGAACGGCTCGGTGAGCGTGGAGACCAGCTGTGGGGTGAGCTCCTCGCCGGTGTTCTCGACGGTGAGCACCACGGTCCTGGGGCGGACGCCGGTGTGGACCCATACGTTGCCGTTGCCGTGTTCCGGCAGGTTGTGGACGATCGCGTTCTGCACGAGGTTCATGATCAGCTGCAGCAGCAGCGTCGGTGATCCGAGCGCCGGCGCGATGTCGCCGCTGGTTTCGAGGGTGACCCCACGCTTTTCCGCGAGCGGGAGGAGCGTTTCGGCGGCTTCTTCCGCCATGAGGGACAGGTCGACGCGTTCCCGGGTGAAGGACCGCCGGTCGGCGCGGCTGAGCAGGAGCAATGCCTCAGTGAGGTCGATGGCCCGGGTGTTGACGGCGTGGAGGCGGTCGACGAGTGGATCGGGGGCGCGATGCGGATCGGCGCGGGCCACGTCGAGAAGCGACTTCGAGACCGACAGCGGGGTGCGCAGCTCATGAGAGGCATTGGCCGCGAATCTCTGCTGTGCGGCGACGTGCGCTTCGAGCTGCGCGAGCATCATGTCGAAGGTGTCGGCGAGCTCGCGGAACTCGTCCTTGCGGCCGGGCAACCGGATCCGGTGGGACAGCGATCCCGTCGCTGCCGTGCGGGTGGCATGGGTGATCTGGTGCAGGGGGGCGAGCATGCGTCCGGCGAGGATCCATCCTCCCAGGAGGCCGAAAGCCAGGAGGAACAACATCGCTCCGGCTGCCGTCGGGGCGAAACTGCGCAAGAAGATGGTGCCCGGAGTTGCTCTCACCTGCCCCGCTTCATTGGTTTGCAACCACCCCTGCCGGAGGAGGAACACTCCCACGGCGACGATCAGCAGGGCGCCCGCGAGCATGAGGAATCCGGCGTAGCTGAGGGTGAGTTTGAGGCGGACGCTCAAACCGGGCTTTCTATCCACGGTCCCCTCCCCCGTGTCCGGTGCCGGGCCGGGGGTCGATGCGATAGCCGACACCCGGCACGGTGGCGATGACCCAGGGTTCGCCGAGGCGTTTGCGCAGTGCGGAGACGGTGATGCGCACGGCGTTGGTGAACGGGTCGGCGTTCTCGTCCCATGCCCGTTCCAGGAGGTCCTCGGCGCTGATGACTCCGCCCTCGGCCGCGACGAGGATTTCGAGCACGGCGAACTGCTTCCTGGTCAGCGCGATGTAGCGGTCGTCGCGATAGACCTCGCGCCGGAACGGATCCAGCCGCAGCCCCGCGATTTCCTGTACCGGGGGCCTGGTGTGGGCCCGCCTGCGGTCGAGTGCTCTGAGTCTGAGCACCAGCTCCTGCAGCTCGAAGGGCTTCGTGAGGTAGTCGTCGGCACCGAGTCCGAACCCGGAGGCCTTGTCGTCGAGGCGGTCGGCGGCGGTGAGCATGAGGACCGGCATGCCGCTGCCGGAGGCGACGATGCGGGTGGCGATCTCGTCGCCCGAGGGGCCCGGGATGTCGCGGTCGAGGATGGCGATGTCGTAGGAGTTGATGCTCAGCAGCTCCAGAGCGGTGTCGCCGTCACCTGCGATGTCCGCCGCAATCGCTTCCAGACGCAGACCGTCGCGGATGGCTTCTGCCATATAGGGCTCGTCCTCGACGATCAGCACACGCATGTTCTCAAGGCTACGAGTGGGTCCCTATCGTCGGCGTATCAAAATCCGCATACGTGCCGGCAACACGCTTTTGCCTTCAATGGCGGTATGACGCGAACCCTGCCTTCCTCACGACCGACGACCCGCCGGGTTCGCCGGCCGGTTGCGGCCGCCCCGGCGGATACCCGCGCACCTGGTACCGGAGCAGGTGTCCCGGCGGGTGCTCGATTCGGCTTCCGGCGGGGGGCCTGGAAGCGTGGCCGGGTGCTTGCAGCACTGGCGGTGCTGCTCGGTCTGCTCATGCTGCTGCACGCGCAGATCACGGACCGCGGGGGCCTCGGCAGCCTGGTGGAGACGTTCCTGCCGTGGTTCGGCCTGTTCGTCCCGGTGCTGCTGGCCGGCGCGCTGTGGCGCCGCTCCGCCTCCGCGGTGGTCGCACTGGTGCTGCCGGCCACGGTGTGGCTGAACCTCTTCGGCGGGCTGCTGGGCGACAAGTCCCGGCCGGGCAGCGAGCTCACCGTGGCCAGCCACAACGTCGGCGCCGACAACCCCGACCCGGCCGGTACCGCCCGTGACCTGGTCGCCTCCGGTGCGGATGTGCTGGCGCTGGAGGAGCTGACCGAGCAGGACCGGGGCACGTACGAGAAGGGGCTGGCGAAGGCGTACCCCCATCACACGGTGCAGGGCACGGTCGGTCTGTGGAGCAAGCTGCCACTGTCCGGCACCCGGTCGGTCGACACCAAGATGGACTACGGGCCACTGGGGGACACCAAGCCGGCCGCGCTCAAGATGACCTACAGCCGGGCGCTGCGCACCACGGTGGCCACCGATCACGGACCGCTGGCCGTGTATGTGGCCCACCTGGGGTCCGTACGCGTGAATCCCGGATCGGGATTCTGGACGGAATCGCGGGACCGGAGCGCGCAGGCGCTCGGCCAGGCCGTCGCCGCGGAGCGGAGCGAGCGGGTGGTGCTGCTCGGCGACCTGAACGGAACCGTGGACGACGGCGCGCTCGGCGGCATCACCTCGCAGCTGCACTCGGTCCAGGAGGAGGCGGGGGACGGCTTCGGCCTCAGCTGGCCGGCGAAGTTCCCGGTAGCGCGGATCGACCAGATCCTGGTCCGCGGTGTGGAGCCGAAGAGCTCGTGGCTGCTCCCGGCCACCGGGAGCGACCACCTGCCGGTGGCGGCCGGAATCAGCTGGTGAACAATTCTCCGGCACATCGTCGGCCTCCTGCGGCACCGGCCGGGACCATATCGTCGGCATATCGAAAACCGCATACGCGCCGGCAACACCTGGCCGCCTTGACTGACGGCATGTCCTCCAGCGAACCAGCTCGAACAGCAGCCAAGACCACGGCGCACCCGCCGGCCCTGCCCCCGGTGTCCCCGGCCGTGTCCTTCCCGGGCGGCAGGTGGCCGGCGTGAGGCTGACCGTCGGGCCGATCAGCGCCGCCGAGCACCTGGCGTTCGTGCGGACACAGCGGTCGGCCAGCTTCCTGCAGACCCCGGCCTGGGGCAGCGTCAAGACCGAATGGCGCAGCGAGTCCCTCGGCTGGTTCGACGGCCGGCGGCTGGTCGGTGCGGGGCTCGTCCTGCACCGGCCGGTGCCGCGGCTCGACCGCTTCACCCTGGCCTATCTGCCCGAGGGCCCGGTCATCGACTGGACCGGCGAGCTCGCCGCATGGCTCGAACCGCTGGCTGCGTATCTCAAGGAGCACGGCGCGTTCGCCATCCGGCTCGGCCCGCCGGTGTGCACGGACACCTGGAGCGCCGCCCAGGTCAAGGAGGGCATCGCCGACCCGGGCGTTCAGCGGCTGACCGAGGTGCGGAGCCAGTGGGCCGACCCGGTCGGCGCCCGCGTGACCAGCGGGCTCAGGGACGCGGGCTGGCTGCCGCAGAGCCCCGACGACGGGTTCGGGGTCGGGCATCCGCAGTTCAAGTACGAGGTGCCGTTGGCCGGCCGGACCGAGGACGACCTGCTCAGGGGCATGAACCAGCAGTGGCGCCGGAACATCAAGAAGTCGGTCAAGGAGGGCGTCGAGGTCACGGTGGGCGAGGACCTCAAGGCGTTTCACGACCTCTACGTCCACACCGCCGAGCGCGACCGCTTCACGCCCCGCCCGCTGCGCTACTTCGAGACCATGTTCGCGGCGCTGAGCGCCGAGGACCCCGAGCGGATCACGCTCTACCTGGCCCGTCACCAGGGCGATCCGGTCGCCGCCACTCTTCTGGTCCGGGTAGGCGCCCACGCGGTGTACTCCTACGGTGCCTCCTCCACCGAGAAGCGCGAGGTGCGCGGTTCCAACGCCTGCCAGTGGGCGATGATCCGCGACTCGCTGGCAGCCGGCTGCGACGCCTATGACCTGCGCGGCATCACCCCGACGCTCGACGCCGACGACCCGCACGTCGGACTGATCCGGTTCAAGGCCGGCACCGGTGGCCGGGCGGTGCGGTACGTCGGCGAGTGGGACCTGCCGCTGCGGCCGATGGTCTACCGGGCCTTCGCGCTCTACATGAGGCGGCGCGGGCGCTGAGCGCGGATCTCCTGCCGGCCGGCGACTGTCCTCTCCTGTCGGCCGGTGCCGTTCGCCAGGGGAAACGGCACCGGCCTCGGCCCGGTGGCCGCGTACGAGTGACTCAGGCGAGCGCTGCGGCGACCACGTCGAGGCGTGCCCCGCGGGACGCCTTGACCAGCACCACGTCGCCGGCGGTGATCCGGTCGCGCAGCCAGTCGACGGCTGCCTGGTTGTCGGCCAGCACCACCGCCCGCTCT
This sequence comes from Streptomyces sp. NPDC058221, assembly GCF_042882365.1. Taxonomy (NCBI): domain Bacteria; kingdom Bacillati; phylum Actinomycetota; class Actinomycetes; order Kitasatosporales; family Streptomycetaceae; genus Streptomyces; species Streptomyces sp. NPDC058221. Next base: position 35,391 of record NZ_JBHVWF010000019.1, read on the forward strand.
CCCGCGCCTTCGGCGATCGGCCGGGCGGCCTCGCCGACAGCGGCCACCACGTCGGCCCGGGAGGCGGCGTACTCCCCGACGGCGCGGTGTTCGGCCGCGCTGCCGTCGCCGAGTTCGAGCATCTCGCCGAGGACGGCGATGCGACGTCCGCACTCGACCGCCGCCAGCGCGTCCAGGGCGGCGCGGGTCGAATCGGGGTTGGCGTTGTAGGAGTCGTTGAGCAGCGTCCCGCCGCCGTCGAGGTCGCGCAGCTCCATGCGCCACTGCGACAGCGAGGCGGTGGCCAGTGCCTCCGCGGCCCTGCCGAGCGGTACGCCGGCCACCAGCCCCGCCGCTGCGGCAGCTGAGGCGTTGAGCGCCTGGTGGGCGCCGACGAGCGGCAGCGTGACAGGAGCAGGGGCGTCGCTGGTCCGCAGCGTGAAGGACGGTCGTCCGAGCCGCGGGACCTCGCGCGCAGCCGACTGGAGGAGAGCGAGTTCTGCGAGGTGCACGTGGACACGCACCTGGAAGTGGCGGAGGCCCGCGACCCCAAGGGTCTCTACCGACGAGCCCGCGCGGGCGAGGTCCAGGACTTCACGGGCATCGACTCGCCGTACGAGGCGCCGTCCCGGCCGGATGTCCGGATCGACACGACGACGTGCACGCCACAGGAGGCGGTGGAGGTGCTGGTGGAGAAGCTGGGGAGGATGGGCGTGCTGTAGGGGCGCGCCCGCTCGCAGCACGATCGCCGTCATGACCGGCCCCCGCCCGGCCGGCCACCGCCCCGAGAACTCCCCTGTCGGTCCGGCGTCCACGCGCCGGCCCGATCGCACGTCCCGTGTCCACCGGACGGTGGACACGGGTCTGCCTTATCGGTCGTACCGCCCGGCCCCCCGAGCCGACAGGGTGGGGATATGACAGAAACGGCAGTGCGGGTCCGCGGATTGCGGAAGACCTATGGTGACCACGTCGCCGTCGACGGTCTGGACTTCGACATCCGGCGGGGCGAGATCTTCGGCATTCTCGGGCCGAACGGTGCGGGCAAGAGCACCACCGTGGAGATTCTGGAGGGTCACCGCAAGCGCGACGCCGGCGAGGTGGATGTGCTCGGTGAGGATCCGGCCCATCCCTCACGGCCCTGGAAGTCGCGGATCGGCATCGTCTGGCAGAACGAGGTCGTCGCGGGCGAGTTCACGGTCGGCGAGACCGTGCGGCACTTCGCCCGCTACTTCCCCAACCCGCGCGACCCCGAGGAGATCATCGACCTCGTCGGCCTCAGCGAGAAGACCAATGACCGGGTGGGCAGTCTTTCCGGCGGCCAGCGGCGCCGCGTCGACGTCGCCGTCGGTGTCATCGGCAGGCCCGAGCTGCTGTTCCTCGACGAGCCGACCACCGGGTTCGACCCGGCGGCCCGGAGGCAGTTCTGGGGCCTGATCCGCTCGCTCGCCGACGGTGGCACGTCCATCGTGCTCACCTCGCACTACCTGGACGAGGTCGAGGCGCTCGCCGACCGGCTGATCGTCGTCGTCAAGGGCAAGGTCGTCGTGGAGGGCGACCCGGCCACCCTCGGTGGCCGCGCCACCGCGCAGGCCACGGTCTCCTGCCTCGGCCCCGACGGGCCCATGGAGCGCCGCACCGACTCACCGACCAGGGTCGTCAACGAGCTCGCGGCGCACTTCAACGGCGAGATCCCCGAGCTCACGGTCAGCAGGCCGTCCCTCGAGGACATCTATCTCGGTCTCATCAAGGAGCAGGAGACAGCGGCATGACCCAGACTCTCGCGGGCAGTCCCACCACCGGCCTGCATCCGTCCGACGTGACCGGCAAGCTCCCCAGCGCGTTCCGACTCGGCCTGGTCCGCGGTGGCCTGGAGATCAAGGGGTTCTTCCGGTCACCGGCAGCCGTGGTCTTCACCTTCGCCCTGCCGATCATGATGATGACGATGTTCGCGTCGATCTTCCACGAGAAGGTCGCGGGCGCAGGCGTCACCGTCTCCCAGCTGTACGTCGCCGCGATGCTCGGCGCCGGTCTCATGTCCACCAGCTTCCAGGCCATCTCCATCGGCATCGCCACCGAGCGCGACGAGGGCAACCTGCGCCGGCTGGCAGCCATGCCGATCCCGCGCAGCTCGTTCTTCTTCGGCAAGCTGTGGCTGGTCCTGGCGACCGGCGTCTCCGAGACGCTGCTGCTGCTCGTCGCCGGCGTCGCCTTCTTCGACCTGAAGCTGCCGCACGACCCGGCCAAGTGGTTCACCTTCGCCTGGGTACTGCTGCTCGGCCTGATCGGCTGCTCGTTGCTGGGCATCGCGATGAGCAGCGTGCCGCGCGACGCCAAGAGCGCGACGCCGATCGTGACCCTGCCCTTCCTCATCATCCAGTTCATCTCCGGCGTCTACATCCCCATCAACTCCATGTCCGGCTGGATGCAGAACGTGGGAGCCTTCTTCCCGCTGAAGTGGATGTGCCAAGGTTTCCGTGCGGTCTTCCTTCCCGACCAGGCGAAGATGCTGGAGCAGGCAGGAGACTGGAAACTGGGGCGGATCGCCCTCGTCCTGGGCGCTTGGTGTATCGGAGGACTGATTCTGTGCCTGGCGACATTCCGCTGGAAGGGCCGGCACGACGGATGACCGTGCCCCCAGCGGCCCCGCAGCCGAGCGCCCGTGCCGCCCACGCGTGGCAGCGGAACGCTCGGCTGTGGGATTTTCACTTCGGTGTGGTGCTGGTGGTGGCCGAGCTGTTCGTCGCCTTCTCACACGGACCCGGCCTGTGGGTCTGGCTGATGAACGGGTGGCTGCTGCTGTCCGTACCGCTGTACGCCGTCATCGGGCGGCCGGCGCTCCACGGCGACCCGGAGAACTCCCGGCGGGCCATCGCCTTCTGCGCCGGAATGGCCGTGCTTTACACACCTGCGGCGATCCTGGCGCAGGAGGCGTCCGTCGCCATGGTGGCCCTGGCGCCGCTGTCGTACATGCTGCTCGACCGGACCCGGGCGATGACTTTCCTGCTGATCTACAACATCGCCCCGCTCGGTGGCTGGATGTTCCTGATGTGGGACGACCCCGGCAGCCTGCTGCGCATGGTGCTGATCGCCGTCGTCGTCGCCGGCTCCTCGATGAGCATCGGCGGTTGGGTGGAGAGCATCGTCGTGCAGAGCACCGAGCGCGCCGAGCTGATCTGCCGGCTGGACGAGAGCCGTGACGAGCTGACCCGCCTCTCGGTCGCGCACGGCGCCCTGCTGGAGCGCGAGCGTCTTGCCCGGGAGATCCACGACACCCTCGCGCAGGGTTTCACCAGTCTCGTCATGCTCAGCCAGGCGCTGGAGGGCGAGCTCGAGCGCAACCCCGAGCAGGCCCGTCGCTATGTCGACCTGATGCAGCGGACCGCCCGCGAGAACCTCGCGGAGTCCCGCTCCCTCCTCGCCTCGCTCGCACCCGCCCAGCTCGACGACAGTTCATTGGACGATGCCGTACGGCGCCTCGGCGAACGGCTCGTGGAGGAGCTCGGCATCGAGGTGGACTGCCAGGTCTCCGGCGCACCCTGCGAGCTGCCGCCCGCCGTCGAGGTGGTGGCCCTGCGCGCCACTCAGGAGGCGCTGTCCAACATCCGTAAGCACGCGCATGCCAGCCGCGTCGAGCTCCTCCTGGCCCACACTGATCTGGGCCTGGAGCTGACCGTTCGGGACAACGGACGCGGCTTTGTCACCACCGCCGGGCCGGGCAGGGGCTACGGCCTGCCCGGCATGCGCGCCCGCGTCGCGGAGGTGGGCGGCACCACAGAGCTGACCAGCGCCCCCGGTGAGGGCACCCGACTGACCGTGCGTCTGACGGTTGCGGCCTGCCCCCGTGGCGCCTACGCCCCGACCACACCGCTTCAGGAGGCCCGTCGGTGATCCGGATCCTGCTTGTTGACGACCACCCCGTGGTACGGGAGGGACTGCGCGGCATGCTCGACGTCCAGCCGGATCTGCACGTCGTCGGCGGCGCATCGTCAGGTCCCGAGGGCGTCGCGTTGTGCGCCCGGCTGGAGCCCGACATCGTCCTTATGGACCTGCGGATGCCCGGTGGCGACGGCGTGGACGCCACCCGGCAGATCCTCGCCGCTCAGCCCGGGACTCGTGTCGTCGTGCTGACCACGTATGAGACCGACCGCGACATCCTGCGCGCCGTCGAGGCCGGCGCCGCCGGTTACCTCCTCAAGGACGCCTCCAGCGCGGACCTCGCCGACTCCATCCGGGCGGCGGCGCGCGGGGAGACCGTACTCGCGCCCACGGTGGCGGCCGCGTTGGTCTCCCGGCTGCGCGGCGGCGAGGCGGACCGGCCGCAGCTCTCTCAGCGGGAGCTGGAGGTGCTGCGGCTGGTGGCCGAGGGCTGCACCAACTCCGAGATCGGCCATCGCCTGTTCATCGGCGAGAGCACTGTCAAGACCCACCTGCTGCGGACCTTCGGGAAGCTCGGAGTCTCCGACCGCACAGCCGCGGTCACCCGGGCGATGCAGTTGCTGCTGCTCTCGACGGACTCATGATCCGGCCTGTCGGGCCTGTCCGGCAGGCCCGGCTACGCCTTCGCGCCCACGCGCCACACCGTGGCAGCCCCCTGCTGCGGAAAGCTGTAGTCACCGTCCGTGAGCCGAAGGGGGAGATCCGTCCGCCGGGTCACGTCCAGCTTGCGGTATACGCGCGTCAAGTGCTGCTCCACGGTACTGACCGTGATGTAAAGCCGGCTGCTTATCTCGCGGTTGGTGTGCCCCACGGCGGCCAACGCCGCCACGCGGCCGATGCAGCTGGTGAAGGCTGTTTCGTCGAAGGTCATGCCTTCAGTCAAATCAACGCGGTGTATCGCCGGCGTATCGAAAACCACATACGTTCCGGCAACACCGCACCGCCTTGACTGAAGGCATGACCAACAGCGAACCGGCCCGCATCACCATGTATGGGTGCGGCCCGGATGAGGCCGTGCTGTTCCGAGAGTTGGCGCCCCGCTTCGGCGTAACGCCGGCCATCACGGACGCACCGGTCTCCGAAGCCAATACTGCACTGGCATCCGGAAGCCGATGCATCAGCGTCGGCCACAAGACTCGCATCACGGACGCCACTCTTCTCGCGCTCGGTCGGGCCGGCGTGAAGTACGTCTCCACGCGGAGCGTCGGGTACAACCACATCGATGTCGAATACGCGGACAGCGTCGGCATTTCAGTCGGGAACGTCGCCTACTCGCCGGACAGCGTGGCCGACTACACGCTGATGATGATGTTGATGGCCGTGCGAGATGCCAAATCCATCATCAGGCGCGTGGACCTGCACGACTACCGGCTGAGTGCAGCGCGTGGGAAAGAACTGCGCGATCTCACCGTCGGCGTGATCGGAACAGGCCGCATCGGCACCGCGGTCATGGACAGGCTGCGGGGCTTCGGCTGCCGAATCCTGGCCCATGACAACCGTCCGAAGACCGCAGCCGATTACGTTCCCATCGACGAACTGCTGCAGCGGAGCGACATCGTCACTCTTCATTCACCTCTCACCGCGGATACGCACCATCTGCTGAATCGTCAGCGCTTGGAGCGGATGAAGCGCGGTGCCCTGATCGTCAATACCGGACGGGGCGCGCTCATTGACACCGAAGCCCTTGTGCAGGCGTTGGAGAACGGCGGGCTGGGCGGTGCGGCACTGGATGTCCTCGAAGGAGAGGAAGGGACGTTCTACGCCGACTGCCGAGAGCAATCCGTCGAAAGCAAGCACTTGTTGCGGCTGCAGGAGCTGCCAAATGTGCTCATCAGCCCGCACACCGCCTACTACACGGACCACGCACTGAGCGACACCGTGGAGAACTCCCTCATCAACTGCCTGAAATTCGAAAGCAGGAGTCAGCATGGATAAGTTGAAGGTCGGAATCGTCTTCGGCGGCCGTTCCGAGGAACACCCCGTATCCGTCAAGTCCGCGCGAGAGGTGGCACGGAACCTCGATCTCGAGAAGTACGAGCCGTTCTATGTCGGGATCACCGAGGGTGGGGCGTGGAAGCTCTGCGACGGGCCCGAAACGGACTGGGAGAACGGCGACGTCAGGCCGGCCGTGCTGTCGCCGGACCACACCGTGCACGGGCTGCTCGTTCAGGAACAGGGGAGATGCGAGACGATCCGCCTGGACGTCGTGCTGCCCGTCCTGCACGGCACGCTCGGCGAGGACGGTGCGATGCAGGGGCTGCTGGAGCTCTCCGGCATTCCCTACGTCGGCTGCGACATCCAGAGTTCCGCCCTGTGCATGGACAAATCCCTTGCCTATGTCGTCGCCAGGAGCGCGGGAATCGCAACGCCGAATTTCTGGACCGTCACGGCGGACGAGTCGGCCGATCCCGGACTGCTCACCTATCCGGTCTTCGTGAAACCGGCCCGCTCGGGATCGTCATTCGGCGTCACCAAGGTGTCCCGGGAAGAGGAACTGCTGAGTGCGGTGGAAACCGCAAGGCAGTACGACTCGAAGGTGTTGATCGAAGAGGCCGTCATCGGCAGCGAGATCGGATGCGCCATCCTGGGGAACGATTCGGACCTGGTCGCCGGTGAGGTGGATCGAATCGCCCTCTCCCACGGCTTCTTCAGGATCCATCAGGAGGACCGGCCGGAGACCGGTTCCGTGAACTCGACAGCAATCGTTCCCGCCGACATTCCGGAGGCTTCGCGACTGCTCGTTCAGGAGACGGCCAAGGCGGTGTACCGGGCCCTGGGATGCCGAGGACTGTCTCGGGTGGACCTTTTTCTCAGAGAGGACGGAGAAGTGGTCCTCAACGAGGTCAACACCTTGCCCGGCATGACCTCGTACAGCCGTTACCCGAGAATGATGGCGGCCGCGGGGGTTTCGCTTTCCGAAGTGATCGACCGGACGGTGTCACTGGCCCTGACAGGGAAAATCCGATGAGGGACGACTTCGTCTTCGTGGACGAGCTTGCATCCGGAATGCGCTGGGATGCCAAGTACGCCACGTGGGACAACTTCACCGGCAAGCCGGTGGACGGGTATCTGGCCAATCGTGTCGTCGGTACGGTGGCCTTGTGTGCAGGCCTGGAGCGGGCGAGGGAGAAGGCAGAATCCCTCGGATTCGGATTGCTTCTCTGGGATGGATACCGCCCGCAGCGTGCCGTTGACTGCTTTCTGCGCTGGTCGAAGCAGCCGGAGGACGGACGGACGAAGTCACGGCACTATCCGAACATCGACAGGGCCGAGATGTTCGAAAAGGGTTATGTGGCCGCCAGATCGGGCCACAGCCGTGGCAGCACCGTTGATCTCACGCTCTTCGACCTGGCCACCGGTGAGCTTGCCCCCATGGGCGGTGACCATGACCTGATGGATTCCATCTCGCATCATGGAGCACAAGGGATCACCCAACTCGAAGCGAGGAACCGTCAGCATCTCCGGTCCATCATGGAGGCCTGTGGTTTCACTGCCTACGACTGTGAGTGGTGGCATTACACGCTCAAGGACGAGCCTTATCCGGACACCTGTTTCGATTTCCCCATCACCTAGTTCGGCGTGGGTCCCCGGCCGGCTGACGGCGTCCCGCACGGACAGCAGAACGGGCGATGGACAGCAGAACGGGCGCCGGAAGACCTCAAGGTCTCCGGCGCCCGTGCTTCGTGCTGTCGCCGCCGCTCAGGGGCGGTCGTCCGGGTCGGTGCCGTCCACGGCGTCCGGCCCGTCCGTCTCCGCGTCGGCCTGCTTGGCCTGGACGTCCGGGTCGAGCACCGATGAGCCGGTGCCGTCGACCGAGGTCAGCGGGGCGCGGTCGTCGACCTCGGTGGGGGCCGGCGGCTCGACCAGCCAGTCGGGGTTGGCCTGCTTGTCCCACCAGCGCCAGACGGCGTAGGCGCCGCCCGCGAGGATGCCGGCCACGGCCAGCCCCTTGAACGCACGGCCGCACTTGGCCCGCCGCTCGTGCTTGCGGGTCAGCTTCCTGATCTCCTTCGCCGTGACCTGGCCACGCAGAGCGGCCAGCGCGGCGGTGCTGCGCGCGGTGGCCTCCTCGGCGACCGGCTGGGCGAAGGCCCTTGCCTGCTCGACGCGGGGGACGGTGTAGTCCGTCGCGCTTCGGGCGGCCTGACGGGTGCGGAGCGCTGCGCGCTGCGCGGCTTCGTCGACCTTCGGGGGCACATGCGTGCGGGCGAGTTCGATACGGGGCGCGAGATGCGAGCCGTACTGGACACGAGCCTGCTGAGCTGCCTTCGACACCTTCGGTGCGAGCAGCGTACGGGCCTCCTGCGCGTAGTGAACGGCCTGTTCCCTGGCCGTGTCGGCGTAGGGCGCCACCACTTCCGCGGCATGCTGCACGCTGTCCCTCGCCGAGTCGGTTGCGGCGCGCACGCTGTCGATGCGGGTCACGGGATCCTCCTCCTTGGTGGCGGGTTGGTACTCCGCCTTTCCACCCAATTCGAGATCATGCCTACACAGGGCGTGTGGGGCACGTGGGGCGGGCATCCGGGTCATTCAGGTCATGAAGGACACCCTTGGGCAATGAGGTGCAAGGGGAGCCTGTCGTCGACAATGCCACGGTTCGGTGCGGCACGCGCCGGTTCGTCACGCACTTGGCCGCATTCGTTACCGCCGGAAGCGGCAGTGGCTGCCGCGGGCGGGTGACGGGGAGCCGGACGACGGCACACACGGCCCGTGCGGCGTGGCCGGGCCGCACGACTCGGGGAGCCGTCCGTGCGAGGATCGGTGAACGTCAGAGAAGTCTTACGGAAGGCAGACCGTGGCCGAGCAGCTTTACGCCACCTTGAAGACCAATCAGGGCGACATCGAGATCCGGCTTCTGCCGAACCACGCGCCCAAGACGGTCAAGAACTTCGTCGAGCTCGCCACCGGTGAGCGCGAGTGGACCCACCCCGCGACGGGCACCAAGTCCAAGGACCGGCTGTACGACGGCACCGTCTTCCACCGCGTCATCAGCGGCTTCATGATCCAGGGCGGCGACCCGCTGGGCAACGGCACGGGCGGCCCGGGGTACGAGTTCGGCGACGAGTTCCACCCCGACCTCGCCTTCACCAAGCCGTACCTGCTGGCCATGGCCAACGCCGGCCCGGGGACCAACGGCTCGCAGTTCTTCCTGACCGTGTCGCCGACCGCCTGGCTGACCGGAAAGCACACCATCTTCGGTGAGGTGGTGGACCCGGCGAGCCAGAAGGTGGTGGACACCATCGCGGCCGCCCAGACCAACGCGCGCACCGACCGCCCGCTGCAGGACGTGGTGATCGAGTCGGTCGTCGTCGAGACCCGCTGATCGCCGAACGTCGCCGTCCGCTCACTCTCTGACCGGCCCGTCCGGGAACCAACTGCCCTGCCCGTCCGTACTTGATGACAGAGCGGACGTGCAGGGCTGCGTCGTGCGCCCCGCCACGATGACGAGGACCGAGGGGACCGGGAAGTGATGGGACCGATGGACCAGCAGCCGCCGGGCGGGCAGAACCCGTCCGCCCACGTGGACGGTCCGGTCACCTGTTACCGCCACCCGGACCGCGAGACGTCGATCCGCTGCACCCGCTGCGACCGCCCGATCTGCCCGGACTGCATGGTCAGTGCCTCGGTCGGCTTCCAGTGCCCGGACTGCGTCCGCCAGGGATCGGGTACGGGGCACAGCCCGGCCGCCAGTCGCCCCCGCACGATCGCCGGCGGCTCGGTCGCGTCCGACCCCCGGCTGATCACCAAGATCCTGCTCGGGATCAACGTCGCGGTGTTCCTCGCGGTGCTGGCCAACAGCGCGCTGGTCGACGACCTGGTGCTGCTGGGCCGGGCCAACTTCTACTACGGCGGTCCGCCCGAGGGCATTGCGGAAGGCCAGTGGTACCGGCTGGTGACGTCGATGTTCCTGCACCAGGAGGTGTGGCACATCGCCTTCAACATGCTGGGGCTGTGGTGGCTCGGCGGACCGCTGGAGGCGGCGCTCGGCCGCGCCCGCTACATCGCGCTCTACCTGCTCTCCGGGCTGGCGGGCAGCGCCCTGACCTACTGGCTCGCCGCACCGAACCAGCCGTCGCTGGGCGCCTCGGGCGCCATTTTCGGCCTGCTGGGTGCCACCGCGGTGCTCATGCGCCGGCTGAACTACGACATGCGCCCGGTCTTCGCGCTCCTCGCGATCAACCTGGTCATCACGTTCAACCCCTGGGGCGGAATCGCCTGGCAGGCGCATGTGGGCGGACTGGTCGCGGGCACGCTGATCGCGATCGGCATGGTGCACGCCCCGCGGGAGCGGCGGAACCTGGTGCAGTACGGCACCTGCGCCGCGGCCCTGGTCGTGGTGGTCCTGATCGTGGTCCTCAGATCAGCCGCCCTGACGTAGGAACCAACGCGGGAAGCACGCTGTTAGCCCGTTGCGGACCGTTTGTGATCGAAGTTGTCCACAGCGTGCACCTGATCTTGTGCATTCGGTGGGTACAACTGTGCCCCTTGTCGCTGAGCTGGGTTTTTCCAGCAGGGACAAGGGGCGTACCGCCCCGGCCCGGGGCGGCTGCAGTCACACCGGCGTCAACAGCCAAGGAGTTATCCACAGATCGTCTGACCTTTTCCCCCGCCTGTGGATAACGCTGTGGGTAACTCAGGGCAAGGGTTGCGGGACGTGGGCCCGCTGTGGTCCTACGTGCTCCGAGGAGCTACTTCCACTGGGTGGAGACGCCGAACCCGCCGGCGATGAAGCCGAAGCCGACGACGATGTTCCAGTTCCCCAGCGCCTTGATCGGCAGATCGCCGTCGGTCACATAGAAAACGACGATCCAGGCCAGACCGATCAGGAAGAGCGCCAGCATGACCGGCGCCACCCAGCTGCGGTTGGCCAGCTTTATGGCCGTTGCCTGCTTCGTCGGAGGCGGCGTGAAATCGGCCTTCTTGCGGATACGTGACTTCGGCACGAGGAACTCTCCTGTCGATGCGCTGCGTTACCGCGCAGGGAACTGTTGGCTGACGCCGGGCGTGGCGCGAGGGGGAAATGCTGCCTCCCCCGGGCGTCCGTTAGCGTAGTGCTTCCGTGGCGCCGAAGGAGATAAGGGTACGTTGAGCAATTCTGCCGACTCTCCCCCAGGGCCGGTCCGGCGCACCTTCCGGTACCCGGTCAGAGTGCTCACGGCTGCCGTTTTCGCCCTGGCCGGACTGATCTTCGTCACCAGCGCGAACACGGCCAAGGGCACCAACATCCGTACCGACTCCTCGCTGCTGAAGCTCTCCGACCTCATTCAGCAGCGCAGCGACAAGAACGCCGGTCTGGAGGAGTCCGCCGCGTCCGTGCGTGAGGACATCGACACCCTTGCCCAGCGTGACGACGGCAGCACCAAGGCGGAGGACGCCCGCCTCAAGGCGCTGGAGCGGGCCGCGGGCACCACGAAGCTCTCCGGTCAGGCCGTCTCCGTCACCCTCGACGACGCCCCGCAGAACGCGACGGCGAACCCCGGCTACCCCGATCCGCAACCCAATGACCTGGTCATTCACCAGCAGGACCTGCAGGCGGTCGTCAACGCCCTGTGGCAGGGCGGAGCCGGCGGCATCGAAGTCATGGACCAGCGGCTGATCTCCACCAGCGCGGTGCGCTGCGTGGGCAACACCCTGATCCTGCAGGGCCGGGTCTACTCGCCGCCGTACAAGATCACCGCCGTCGGTGACCCGGCAAAGCTCAAGCGGGCGCTGAACGCCTCCCCGGCGATCCAGAACTACCTGCTGTACGTGAAGGCGTACGGGCTCGGCTGGAAAGTCGACGAGCGCCAGGCGATGACTCTTCCCGGCTACTCGGGCACAGTGGATCTCCACTATGCGGAGCCGGTGAAGTAGCGAGCAGCTTCGGGGAGGCCGACCGGTGTCGGTGCGACTGATCGTCAGGACGTTCAGCGAACTGTGCATCACGATCGGTGCCCTGATCGTGCTGTTTGTGGTGTATGTGCTGTTCTGGACCGGCGTGAAGGCCGCCGGTGCGACCGACGGACAGATCGACGCGCTGCAACGCGAGTGGGCGCAGGGCACGGTGTCCGCACCGGCACCCGCGCCTTCGGCATCCTCCTCGTCCGGGTCGCCCGAACCCGGTGCAAAGCCGCCGGCTGCCGCGGCGTACCGCGACGGGAAGCCGTTCGCGATGCTCTACATCCCCCGCTTCGGTAAGAGCTGGGAGTGGCCCGTCCTGGAGAACACCGAGGTCAAGACCTTGCAGAAGGGGCTCGGGCACTACAGCGGCACCGCCCGTGCCGGAGCCACCGGCAACTTCGCGGTGGCCGGCCACCGCCGCACGTACGGCGACCCCTTCAAGGACTTCCCGAAGCTGCGTCCCGGCGATCCGGTGCTGCTGACGGACGGGACGACGTGGTTCACGTACCGCATCGACAAGAAGCCCTACCGCACCGTGCCGAGCGATGTCGGCGTCATCGATCCCGTCCCGCGCAAGTCCGGATTCGACGGGCCCGGCCGATATCTGACGCTGACCACGTGCGACCCCGAGTGGGGCAGCAGCCACCGGCTGATCGCCTGGGCGCACCTGGATGCGACCCAGCCCGTGACCGACGGACGGCCGGCGGCTCTCCACAGCTGACCCACGGCTCTGCCCCAGCCCTCGGAGCCTGTCCGGTGGATCAGGGATGGGGTCGCGGCGCGTGGCACGGCACCTCGCCGCGTTACCGGAACGTCCGAATCGCTCCGCGACGAGGACGCTCCGGCGCCTTGCGATGCACGCACCGCGGACCGAGCCCTTTCCGACTCTGCGCCGCCGGACAGGCTCTACTCTGGTCCCGTACCGAATGGAGGGGTCAGCATGTACGGCTGGATCTGGCGTCATCTGCCGGGCAACACGTGGGTGCGCGGGTTCATCTCGCTCGTGCTCGCCCTGGCGATTGTCTATGTGCTGTTCCAGTACGTCTTCCCGTGGGCGGAGCCGCTGCTTCCGTTCGGCGATGTGACGGTCGACGGAGCGGCCGCGACGGGGGCCGGCCGATGAGCGCCCGCATCCTGGTCGTGGACAACTACGACAGCTTCGTCTTCAACCTCGTGCAGTACCTCTACCAACTGGGCGCCGAGTGCGAGGTGCTGCGCAACGACGAGGTGACCACGGCCCACGCCCAGGACGGTTTCGACGGGGTCCTGCTCTCACCCGGGCCCGGCACCCCCGAGCACGCGGGTGTCTGCGTCGACATGGTGCGGCACTGTGCGTCGACCGGCGTCCCGGTCTTCGGGGTCTGCCTCGGCATGCAGTCGATGGCCGTGGCGTACGGCGGTGTCGTGGACCGCGCTCCCGAGCTGCTGCACGGCAAGACGTCCCCGGTGACCCATGAGGGCAAGGGCGTCTTCGCCGGTCTGCCCTCCCCCTTCACCGCGACCCGCTACCACTCGCTCGCCGCCGAACCGGACACGGTCCCGGAGGAGCTGGAGGTCACCGCGCGTACGGCCGACGGCATCATCATGGGGCTGCGGCACCGGGAGCTCGCGGTCGAGGGAGTGCAGTTCCATCCGGAGTCGGTGCTCACCGAGCACGGCCATCTGATGCTGGCCAACTGGCTGGCGCAGTGCGGTGACACCGGAGCCGTCGAGAGGTCGGCGGGACTCGCGCCGGTGGTGGGCAAGGCCGTCGCGTGACCCCACCCCGCCACGGCCGCGACGCCGGTCAGGACGGCCCGCACGAGGAGGGGACGGACGGGGCCGCGGGAGCGTTCGAGGCGGCGGTCGGCCAGCTGGCGGACCCGCTGAACGATCCCTTGCCGGGGGAGCACGCCTCGCCCTGGTTCCGGGCGGAGAACATCCCCTCGGAGCCGGACAACGGCGCGGCCGCGCCGGGCGGTTTCGGTACCGTGCCGGCGCAGGCGCCACACGGGCCACTGGCGGCCCAGGACACCCCGCACGAGTGGTACGACCCCGAGGGATACGAACGGGACTGGTACGGCCGCCAGGAGCCTGTGCAGGCTGTCCCGGTCGAAGTGCCCCCGTCCCACGACGAGACGGTCGCTCTGCGGACGTCGGACACCCGCCGAATAGTCCCCCGCGCGCAGACAGCACATGCCCCGGGGCCGGACCGTGCGCCGGCGGCCGCAGAGACGGCTGACGCGGCAGACGCGGCGGAAGCCGACGGTGGACCGGAGAGTGCCGACGAGGCGGACGCGGTTCCCGGAACGGTCCCGGCCGAGTCAGCGCCGAGCACCGGAGGCCGGGCCGAGCGCCGCCGCGCGGCGGCCAAGAGCCGCGGCCGCAGGCGTGCCGAACCGTCGACGGCGGGGGCAACGGAGTCCGCCACCCCCGCGAAACCGATGTCGCGCGTCGAGGCGAGACGGGCGGCACGGGCGGCCAAGGACAGCCCCGCGGTGGTGGTCAGCCGGGTGGTCGGCGAGCTGTTCATCTCGCTCGGCGTGCTGATGCTGCTGTTCGTCACGTACCAGCTGTGGTGGACCAACGTGCGCGCCGACCAGATCGCCGGCAACGAGACGCACAAGATCCAGGACGACTGGGCCAGCGGCAAACGTGCCCCGGGCGCCTTCGAGGCCGGTCAGGGCTTCGCCATCATCCATATCCCGAAGCTGGACGTGGTCACGCCGATCGCCGAGGGCACCAGCAAGGACAAGGTCCTCGACCGCGGCATGGTCGGCCACTACGGCGAGAAGCCGCTGCGAACGGCGATGCCGTCGGACAAACAGGGCAACTTCGCGCTGGCCGGCCACCGCAACACGCACGGTGAGCCGTTCCGCTACATCAACCAGCTGAAACCCGGCGACCAGATCGTCGTCGAGACGCAGGACGCGTACTACACGTACGCGATGACGAGCGAGCTCGCCCAGACCTCGCCGTCGAACGTGTCGGTGATCGGTCCGGTGCCGCCGCAGTCGGGGTTCACCAAGCCCGGGCGGTACATCACACTGACGACCTGTACGCCCGAATTCACGAGTACGTACCGATTGATCGTCTGGGGCAAGATGGTCGACGAACGGCCGCGCAGCAAGGGGAAGCCCGACGCGCTCGTGGGCTGAACGGGCTGGACATCATCACGACAGGGGCGGTGCGGTGGCAGCGAGGACCGAGGACCAAGAGCAGACCGACGAGTCCGCGCCCCCGGTGCGCCGGACCCGCCATCCCGTCGCGACCGCGGTCAGCGTCTTCGGTGAACTGCTCATCACCGCAGGCCTGGTGCTCGGTCTCTTCGTCGTCTACTCCCTCTGGTGGACGAACGTGCTCGCTGACCGCGAGGCCACCAAGCAGGGCAACACCGTCCGCGACCGCTGGGCCGGCGGCCCCGGTGCGCTGGACACCAAGGACGGCATCGGCTTCCTGCATGTCCCGTCGATGAAGAACGGCGAGGTGCTCGTCAAGAAGGGCACCGACACCGAGAACCTCAACGACGGCATCGCCGGCTACTACACCGACCCGGTGAAGTCGGCCCTCCCCTCGGCCGAGCACGGCAACTTCACGCTGGCCGCCCACCGGGACGGTCACGGGGCGAAGTTCCACAACATCGACAAGGTGCGGACCGGTGACGCGGTCGTCTTCGAGACCAAGGACACCTGGTACGTCTACAAGGTCTTCAAGGAGCTTCCGGAGACGTCGAAGTACAACGTGGACGTGCTCCAGGCGGTCCCGAAGGGTTCGGGCAAGGAGAAGGCCGGCCGCTACATCACGCTGACGACGTGCACGCCCGTCTTCACGTCGAAGTACCGCTACGTCGTGTGGGGCGAGCTGGTCCGTACGGAGAAGGTCGACCGCGACCGTACGAAGCCGGCGGAGCTGCGCTGACCTGTGCTGACTGCACCCCTGCCCGCCTGAACGAACGCCACAACCTGCCTCGACAGCCGACAGCCGACAGCCGACAGCACAGGGCCCCGGTCACCATTGCGGTGCCGGGGCCCTGTGCTGCTGTGCCGTGTTCCGAGGGCCGGTCCCCGTCCGTCAGCCGGACTACTGATTGCCGAAGATGCCGCCTCCGCCGCCCTCGACGGTGTTCAGGGTGACCGCACTGCCCTTGTCCACCGCGGTGTTGGGCGTCGGGTTGCTCATGATCACCTTGGCGTCGGGCTTGTCGACCGAACCGGGACCGAGCGTGACCGTCAGCCCCATGCCCTCCAACTGGGCCTTCGCGTCCTGGTAGGACTTGCCGACGACGTCACCCGGGATGGTGACCTGCTCCGGCTCCGGCGGGCCCTTGGACACCTTCAGGATGATCGCGGTGTCCTTGCCCACCTTCTTGTTGGCCTCCGGGGCCTGGCCGACCACCTGGTCGGCCGGCTGATCGGAGTCGGTATCGGTCCTGGCGATGTTGCTGAATCCGAGTCCCGTCAGCTGGGCCACCGCTTCGTCGTACGAGCGGCCGTCCACAGCAGGCAGTGTGATCAGCTTCTCCGTCGCGACAGAGAGCTTGACCTCGGAGTTCTCCGCAGCCTTGGCGTCGCCCTTCGGGGACTGTTCCAGGACGGTGCCCGGCGTCGCGTCGGCCGACTCGACCGAATCGACGGTGACCGTGAAGCCCTTGTCCTCAAGGATCTTGCGGGCGTTGTCCTCGGACTTCTCCGTGACGTCCGGGACATCGATCTTCGGCGCACCCGTGGAGACGAAGACCGTGACGGTCTCCCCGTCCTTCATCGTCTCGTCCGCCGTCGGCGTCTGGCGGCAGATCTTGTTCTTGGGCTGCTGCTTGCACTCTTCCTTCGGACCGGCCTTGAGGACGACGCCGGCGTTGTCGGCGAGCTTCTGCGCGTCCTTGTAGGTGATGCCGACCATGTTGGGCACGTCGAACGCGGCGTTGTCACCGCCGTCGCCGCCGAAGACCGACTTGCCGATCAGTACGGCTCCGATCAGCACCAGGATGCCCGCCACGACCAGCAGGATCGTCGAGGTGTTGCTCTTCTTCTGACGGCGGCGGTCGGGCCGGTCGTCGTCGTAGTCGTCCGGGTTGACCGGAGGCAGCATCGACGTCGGGGCGCCGTTCTGGTCGGCGGCCCGCAGGGCGGTGGTGGGCTGGTCGTTGCCGTACCCGTCGTAGCCGCCGTAGCCGGCCGCGCCCATGGCCGCGGTGGCGGCGACCGGCTGGCCGTCGAGGCAGGCCTCGATGTCGGCGCGCATCTCGTCGGCCGACTGGTAGCGGTAGTCCGGGTCCTTGACCAGGGCCTTCAACACGATCGCGTCCATCTCGGGCGTGATCTCGGGGTCGAAGTTGCTGGGGGTCTGTGGCTCTTCCCGGACGTGCTGGTAGGCCACCGCGACAGGTGAGTCGCCGATGAACGGCGGCCGGACCGTCAGCAGCTCGTAGAGCAGGCAACCGGTCGAATACAGGTCCGATCTCGCGTCCACCTGCTCGCCCTTGGCCTGCTCCGGGGAGAGGTACTGGGCGGTGCCGATGACGGCCGAGGTCTGGGTCATCGTCATGCCGGAGTCGCCCATGGCGCGGGCGATGCCGAAGTCCATGACCTTGACCTGGCCGGTGCGCGTGAGCATGACGTTGGCCGGCTTGATGTCGCGGTGGACGATGCCCGCGCGGTGCGAGTACTCCAGCGCCTGGAGGATGCCGACCGTCATTTCGAGGGTGCGCTCGGGCAGCAGTCTGCGTCCCGAGTGCAGCAGCTCTCTGAGCGTCGAGCCGTCGACGTACTCCATGACGATGTACGGGATCGAGACCCCGTCGACGTAGTCCTCACCGGTGTCGTACACCGCGACGATCGCCGGATGGTTGAGCGAGGCGGCGGACTGGGCCTCACGGCGGAACCGGGCCTGGAAGGACGGGTCGCGGGCGAGATCCGCCCGCAGCGTCTTCACAGCTACGGTGCGGCCGAGCCGGGTGTCGTGGGCGAGGTATACCTCGGCCATGCCACCACGGCCGAGCACCGAGCCCAGCTCGTACCGGCCGCCGAGGCGACGCGGCTCTTCCATAACTGTTCCAGCCCTCTCCGTCAGTCCTGACCACACCGGTGTGCGGTCCGGCGGTGTGCTGCTCGCGCATACGCTACCGGCCGCCCACTACCTGATCGGCCCGCAGCCCATACCTGATATCCGACCGGTATCCCAACGTGCGGATATGGCACCCGGCGTGACGGCTGTCACTTCTTGCCGTCGATGACTGCCTCCATGACCTTCTTCGCGATGGGGGCCGCCAGGCCGCCACCGGAGATGTCGTCGCGGTTGGCCTTGCTGTCCTCGACGACCACGGCGACGGCGACGGGGGAGCCGCTGTCGGTCTTCGCGTACGAGATGAACCAGGCGTACGGATTCTCGCTGTTTCCGAGGCCGTGCTGGGCCGTACCCGTCTTGCCGCCGACGGTGACGTTGGGGATCTTCGCCGTCTTGCCCGTGCCGGACTCGACGACTGTCTCCATCATCTGCTGGAGCTTCTGGGCGTTCTCGCCCGAGAGGGGCTGGCTGAGCTGTTCCTTCTCGTGGGTGTAGACGACGTCCAGGTTGGGCGCCTGCCGCTCGGCGACCATGTACGGCTGCATCAGCTTGCCGTCGTTGGCGACCGCGGAGGCCACCATCGCCATCTGGAGCGGGGTGGCGCGGTTGGACGCCTGGCCGATGCCCGCCATGACGTTCTGCGGCCGGTTGTCCTTGGGGTAGACGCTCGCGCTGGCGCGCACCGGGGTGAAGACTTCCTTGTTGAAGCCGAACTTATTGGCCTCGTCGATCATCTTCTGGTTGCCCAGGTCATCGCTGATCTTGCCGAAGACCGTGTTGCAGGACATCCGCAGGGCTTCCTTGAGCGAGACGTTCTCACACGGGATGTTGTTCTCGTTGGGGAGAGGCTGGGTGCTCTGGGGAAGCTGGTACGGCAGCGGTGAATCCGTCTTCCCGTCGATGTCGTCGTAGAGGCCGTTCTCGAGGGCGGCCGCCGCGGTGACGACCTTGAAGGTCGAGCCGGGCGGGTAGGTCTCGCGCAGCGCCCGGTTGAGCGTCGGCTTGTCCTTGTCCTTCGTGAGCTTCTGCCAGGCCTTGGTGTCGTCGTCGGTGTTGCCCGCGAAGGTCGAGGGATCGTACGAGGGGGTGCTGGCGAGCGCCAGGATGGCACCGGTCTCCGGGTCGAGGGCGGCGACGGCGCCCTTCTTGTCCCCGAGCCCGTTGAAAGCGGCCTTCTGCGCGGCGGAGTTGAGCGTGGTGACGACGTTGCCGCCCTGCTTCTTCTCGCCGGTGAACATCGACATCGTGCGGTTGAAGAAGAGCTGGTCGTCGTTGCCGGTGAGGATCCCGTCCTCGATGCTCTCCAGCTGGGTGGCGCCGAAGGCCTGCGAGGAGTAGCCGGTGACGGGCGCCCACAGCGGGCCGTCCTGCCAGACCCGCTTGTACTTGAAGTCGCCGCTCTTGGTCTCCTTGGA
Organism: Streptomyces sp. NPDC058221; assembly: GCF_042882365.1. Lineage (NCBI taxonomy): Bacteria > Bacillati > Actinomycetota > Actinomycetes > Kitasatosporales > Streptomycetaceae > Streptomyces > Streptomyces sp. NPDC058221. Next base: position 54,644 of record NZ_JBHVWF010000019.1, read on the forward strand.
CGCGGTGACCGCCTTGCCGCCGTCGACGATGATGTTGCCGCGCTCGTGCGCGTAACGCTCGATACGGACGCGGCGGTTCTCGTCCCGGGTGTTGAGCTCGTCGGCCTTCACGTACTGGAGGTAGTTGGTCCGTGCGAGCAGGGCGAAGATCAGGACGCCGCAGAAGATCGCGATCCGGCGCAGGGGCTTGTTCACGGGCGGACCACCTGGGTCATCTCGGCGTCGGATGTAGGTGCGGGGGCCGGGGCGGGGCGGCGCGCGGTGTCGCTGATGCGGATCAGAATGGCGATCAGCGCCCAGTTGGCCAACACGGATGAGCCACCGTAGGCGAGGAACGGCATGGTCATACCGCTCAGCGGGATGAGACCCATGACTCCGCCGGCCACCACGAAGACCTGGATAGCGAAGGCGCCGGAGAGGCCGATCGCCAGGAGCTTGCCGAAGGGGTCGCGGGCGGCGAGTGCGGTGCGGACACCGCGCTCGACGATGAGGCCGTAGATCAGCAGGACGGCCATCATTCCGGCCAGACCCAGCTCCTCGCCGACGGTGGACAGGATGAAGTCGGCGTTGGCCGCGAACATGATCAGGTCCGAGTGGCCCTGGCCCAGTCCGGTGCCGAGCGTGCCTCCGGAACCGAAGGACATGAGGGACTGGGCGATCTGGTCGCTCTGCGCCATCGTCGCCTTGGAGAACGGCTCGAGCCAGGCGTTCACACGGTCCTGCACGTGATGTTCGAAGGACGCGACACCCACCGCGCCGACCGCGGACATCGCGAGACCGAACACGATCCAGCTGGTGCGCTCGGTGGCGACGTACAGCATGACGACGAAGAGACCGAAGAACAGCAGCGACGTACCGAGGTCGGTCTCGAAGACCAGGATCAGGATCGACAGGGCCCAGATGGTGATGATCGGGCCCAGGTCGCGACCGCGCGGCAGGTACAACCCCATGAAGCGGCGGCTGGCCAGGGCCAGCGCGTCGCGCTTCACCATGAGGTACCCGGAGAAGAAGATGGCGATGAGGATCTTGGCGAACTCACCCGGCTGGATGGAGAACGGGCCGAGGCTGATCCAGATCTTCGCGCCGTTCACCGCGGGGAAGAAAATCGGGATGACCAGCAGGATCAGGGCCGCGGCCATCGAGATGTAGGTGTAGCGCTGGAGGATGCGATGGTCCTTGAGGATCATCAGCACGGCGACGAAGAGAGCCACGCCGATCGCCGAGTACATGAGCTGCTTCGGGGCATCCGGGCTGTACGCCCCGTACAGGTACTCGGCACGGTCGATCAGTCGTTGCGACTGGTCCAGCCGCCAGATCAGCACCAGCCCCAGACCGTTGAGCAGAGTGGCCAGCGGCAGCAGCAGGGGGTCCGCGTACGGGGCGAACTTGCGCACCACGAGGTGGGCGACGCCGCCGAGCAGGATGAGCCCTGCCCCGTATCCGAACATGCCTGACGGGATCTTGCCGTCGATGGCAAGACCCACGTTGGCGTAGGCGAACACCGAGATGGCGATGGCGAAGACCATCATCATCAGTTCGGTGTTGCGCCGGCTCGGTGCGTCGATCGCGCCGATCGTGGTCGTGTTGGTGACAACGCTCATGGTGCTGAAGGCCCCCTACGGCTTTACTGCTTACCGCACTGCGGGACCAGCTTCTTCTCATCCTCCGAGAGGCTGGGACCAGGAGTGGGAGTCGTTGAAGTCTGCTTGGTCTTGGTTGTGCCGGACGTCGAGGACGCCTTGGTCGCGTCCTTGTCCGTACCGCCGGCCTGGCCCTCGTCGCTGGGGGCGTTCTTCTCGGCTGCGCGGCGCTGCGCGTCCTTCTTGCAGGCGGTCGCCTGGTTGGAGAGCTCGGTGATCTTCTCGCGGGCGTCGGCCAGGCTGCCTTCGGCGATGGTCGCCTCGACCTGCTTGCGCTGGTAGGGCGGGAGGTACTTGAGTTCGATCTCGGGGTGGTCGTTCTCCACCTTCGAGAGCGAGACCCAGGCGAGGTCCTGGCTGATGCCCCGGTACAGCGCGACGTTGTCGCTCTTCGCGCCGACGTAGTACTGGGTCTGGGTCCAGCGGTAACCGCCGTAGAGGCCGCCCCCGATGACCGCCAGCGCGAGCACGATGTAGATCGACCTCTTGAGCCACTTGCGGCCGCCGGGCTTGACGAAGTCGTCGTCGGAGTAGGACCCGAAGGACCCGTCCGGCATCGCGCCGTAGTCGGCGTCGTCACCGCTTCCGGGAGGGCCGAAGCCGCCCGAGGGCGGCGGGACCTGGCGGCCGAGCCCGGCCGCGCGTCCGGCCGGGGTCTCCATCGCGCCGCCGTCGTTCTGCTGGGCGGCCTGGTTCTCCGCGACCGCACCGACGATGACCGGGGTGTCGTTGAGCTGCCCGGCCAGGGTGTCGTTGTTTTCGGCGTCGAGGACGTCGGCGACGATGCAGGTGATGTTGTCCGGACCGCCGCCGCGCAGGGCGAGCTGGATCAGGTCCTGGATGGTCTCCTGCGGGCCCTGGTAGCTGGCGAGCGTCTCCTCAATCGTCTGGTGGGAGACGACGCCGGAGAGGCCGTCGGAGCAGATCATGTAACGGTCGCCGGCCCGGACCTCACGGATGGAGAGGTCGGGTTCGACGTGGTCGCCGCTGCCCAGCGCGCGCATCAGCAGGGAGCGCTGCGGGTGGGTGGTGGCCTCCTCCTCGGTGATCCGGCCCTCGTCGACCAGGCGCTGGACCCAGGTGTGGTCCTGCGTGATCTGGGTCAGCACTCCGTCGCGCAGCAGGTACGCGCGTGAGTCGCCGACGTGCACGAGACCGAGGCGCTGACCGGTCCACAGGAGGGCGGTGAGCGTGGTGCCCATGCCCTCCAGCTGGGGGTCCTCCTCGACCATCATGCGCAACTGGTCGTTGGCCCGCTGGACCGCCGTACCGAGCGAAGTGAGGATGTCGGAGCCGGGTACGTCGTCGTCCAGCTGGACGAGGGTGGAGATCACCTCGGAGCTGGCGACCTCACCGGCGGCCTGGCCGCCCATTCCGTCGGCGATGGCGAGAAGGCGTGGTCCGGCGTAGCCGGAGTCCTCGTTGCCTTCGCGGATCATGCCCTTGTGCGATCCGGCGGCGAAGCGCAGGGAAAGACTCATGCGCACCTCGCCCGTCGGTTCGGGGTACAGCCGGTCTCGAGCCACACTGCCCACCCTCCGGTCGGGAGCCCGGCCGGGTCCGATGCCCGGGCCGCTGCGGCTCGCTCGCTCCGCTCGCTCATTGTCGTACTACTTCCGCAGCTCGATGACGGTCTTGCCGATCCTGATCGGCGCGCCCAGCGGAACAGGCGTCGGCGTGGTGAGACGGGTCCGGTCCAGATACGTGCCGTTGGTGGACCCGAGATCCTCGACGATCCACTGGCCGTCACGGTCGGGGTAGATCCTGGCATGTCTGCTGGACGCGTAGTCGTCGTCCAGCACGATCGTTGAGTCATGGGCCCGGCCCAGCGTGATGGTCTGCCCCTGGAGCGCCACCGTGGTGCCGGTGAGGGTGCCCTCGGATACGACCAGCTTGGTCGGTGCCCCGCGGCGCTGGCGGCCGGGCTGCTGGCGTTGCTGCGGCGGTGCCGCAGCGGTCTGACGTGCCTGTGGCGGGCGTGCGTCGGACGCATTGCGGCGTGAGCCGCGCTGCGTGACACGCGTTCCGAACAGGTCACTGCGAATGACCTGGACGGCCACGATCACGAACAGCCACAGAACAGCCAGGAAACCTAGCCGCATGACCGTAAGGGTCAGCTCTGACATTGCCCCCGCTTCACCCTTCGGCTTGCCGGTAAACGATGGTGGTGTTGCCCACGACGATCCGCGAGCCGTCGCGGAGCGTAGCGCGGGTTGTGTGCTGCCCGTCCACCACGATGCCGTTGGTGGACCCAAGATCCTGGATCGTCGAGGGCGTTCCGGTCCGGATCTCACAGTGCCGGCGGGAAACACCGGGGTCGTCGATCCGCACGTCGGCGTCGGTGCTGCGTCCCATCACCAACGTCGGGCGGGAGATCTGATGGCGGGTGCCATTGATCTCGATCCAGCGTCGCACCTGCGAGTTCGGCAGGGGGCTGGGAGTGGCCGGCGGGCGCCGGTCGGATGCGGGTGCTGCGGGCCGCCCTGCGCCCGGCGGCGGGGCCGCGGGCATGGGCGGGGCCGAGCTGGGCGGGTAGCCGTAGCCACCGGGGGCCTGCGGGGCCGCGGTGCGCCCGTGGCCGGGACGAGCGGGCTGGGCCGGCTGTCCGGGCTGGTTCTGGAACCCCTGCTGGTCGGGCTGGCCCTGTGACGAACTCGACGCCAGGGTGCGGCTGCGCACCCGGTAGAGACCGGTGTCGAGGTCGTCGGCCTTCTCGAGATGGACCTTGATGGGCCCCATGAAGGTGTACCGCTGCTGCTTGGCGTAGTCGCGCACAAGGCCGGAGAGCTCGTCGCCGAGCTGGCCGGAGTACGGGCTGAGCCGCTCGTAGTCGGGGGCGCTGAGTTCGACGATGAAGTCGTTGGGGACGACGGTCCGCTCGCGGTTCCAGATGGTGGCGTTGTTGTCGCACTCCCTCTGGAGGGCTCCCGCGATCTCGACCGGCTGCACCTCGGACTTGAAGACCTTGGCGAAAGTGCCATTGACGAGACCTTCGAGACGTTGCTCGAAACGCTTCATGACTCCCATGGGGCACCTCCTCCGGTGTCGTCGTCCCTGTACTGCTTACTGATCGTATCCACGCGTCGGGAAATCGGCTGGTTCCCCTTGTCTCCACTGCGGATGAGTGTCCCGCCTCACACGGATCGTAGAGGCGCTCTACTGACAGTGTCCCGCACCTTGGGTGCACTCAGGAGGAGTGGGGGGCGGCCGCTCCGGGTTCCCGGTTCCCGCCAGCGGTTCGGCGAAACAAACGGATGTGAATCCACCCTGTCCAGCGTGCTAATCTTCCGGATGTCGCCAGGGGCTCGCACCGAAAAGTGAGAACTTCTGGAAACACCGCTCATGCGCGAGTGGCGGAACGGCAGACGCGCTGGCTTCAGGTGCCAGTGTCCTTAGGGACGTGGGGGTTCAAATCCCCCCTCGCGCACAAGAGAGAAGCCCCCCGGACCTTGGTCCGGGGGGCTTCTTCGGTTCGGTCTCCAGGGCGGGCCGGTTGTCGGGCCGGGGCGGGCGAGAGGTCGGGTTGGGCCGGGCCAGGCTTGTCGGCGGCGGGAATGACGGCGGGCTTGGTTTCACGTGAAACGCCCGATTGGTTCCCGGAGTCGCGACGCGTGGTTCCCGGAGTCGCGACGCGTGGTTCCGAAGTCGCGACGCGTGGTTCCGAAGTCGCGACGTGGCAAGGCCGGGGTCCGCGGACCCCGGCCTTCCCTGGTTGTTCGCGCCGGTTGTGGCCGGCGGGGGCGTACGCCTCGGATGAGGGCCGTCGTACGTCTCAGACGGCGAGCCGGGACGCGAGGTGCTTGGCCTTCTCTGCGGCGTCGCTGAACGCCTTGGCGCGGGAGGTCTCGGCGAGCGGGATGAGCTCGGCCATCTCCGGCGTGGTGTGGGCGAGGGTCAGCTCCGGAACGATGAAGTCGACCTCGGCGGCGAACATCGACGTCAGCAGCTTCGCCAGGTAGTTCTGGACGAACTCGGCGTCCTCGCGCGGGGTGCCGGCGGCGTAGGAACCGCCGCGGCTGGCGACGACCGTGATCGGGGTGCCGGCCACGGGGCCGTCCGGGCCGACGTTGTGGCCGACGATGATCACGTGGTCGAGCCACGCCTTCAAGGTGGACGGAATGGTGAAGTTGTACATCGGCGCACCGATCAGGACCGCGCCCGCGGCGGCCAGTTCGGCCGCGAGCTCTCCGCGCAGCGGGTGCTCGGCACCGGCTGCGACGGCCGCGGCGTTCAGGTGCGGCAGCGGGTCGGCGGCCAGGTCGCGGTAGACGACCTGCCCGTCGGGGTGCTGCTCGCGCCAGGCCTGCACGAATGCGGCGGTGACCTCGCGGGAGGCGGACCCCTCGGGGAACACTGCGGAGTCGAGGTGCAGGAGTGTGGCCATGAGGGTCTCCACGATTTCGTTGGGGCGGCTGGCCGGAGCGGCGGGCCGAGTTTTCGTATGTACCTAGTAATAACATAGGGACTTACTAATCGTAAGCCCCTCACGGCTACGCAGTACCCTGGGCGTATGGCGGATCACAGCGAGCAGGCGTGCCGGCAGGTCGACGTGAGCATCAGTCGCGTCTTCGAGCTGTTCGGTAAGCGCTGGACGGGGCCGATCGTCTCGGTACTGCTTCAGCAGCCCGTGCACTTCGCCGATCTGCGGCGGGCGATCCCGGGCATCAGTGAGCGCATGCTCTCTGACCGGCTGTCCGAACTCGGGACGGCGGGCCTGGTGGTCCGCGAGGTCGACGAGGGGCCGCCCCTGCGTGTCTCCTACCGCCTGACGCGGGCCGGTGCCGCGATGGAGCCCGCGCTCAAGGAGCTGGGCCGCTGGGCGGAGACGCACCTGACGGACGGTGGCGGTACCTGTTAGGGGAGGCCGGGGAGGGGCGCCTGCCGGGCGGCAGGCGGGGCCGGGAGCGATGGGTGCGGTGGCCTGTCCGTGAGTCAGGTTGCGGGTGGCTGTGGGGTGTCCGGGTCGCTCGTCGAGTTGTAGCGAAGCAGGTACGTGGCGAACTGGTCGAGGTCTTCCGCGGTCCAGTCGGCCAGACGCTCCTGATAGGCGGCGCGACGGCTGGCCTGGGTGGAGGAGAGCGCCTGCGTTCCGGCCTCGGTGGGGTGAAGTACCTGGATGCGGTGATCGGCCGGATCCGGATGGCGCTCGACCAGGCCGAGCTTCTCCAGGGTGCTGACCTGTCTGCTGACCGTGGACTTGTCGAGCATGTAGTGCGCGGCCAGATCCGTGGCGCGGCAGCCCTGCTGGTCCTCGATGTGAGCCAGCAATGTGTATGAGACCAGCGGCAGCTCCGGGTGGAGACGGGCGGCGGCGGCGCGCGCACGGCGTGCGAAGGCGGTCAGTTCGCGCTGGATGACGTCCAGCGACTCTTCGCGTTCTCCGGGGGTGTCCGGCACGGGCTCGCCTTCCTCAAAAGTTCAGTTGTACAGTACAACGAAATAGGAGTTGTAAAAGCCAACCATCTCTCGAAGCGTCTGGAGTTTCCCGATGTCCACAGGCCCGAGTGCCGCTGCCGGTTCCACTGCCGCCGCACTGCGTCATGTGCTGAGCCACCTGGTCACGCCGCTGCTGATGTGCGTCGGCATGGGGCTCGCCTACCTCGGGGCGTTCCATGCACCGGAGCCGCACGATCTGCGGGTGGACGTGGTGGGTTCGGGGCCGAGCACGCAGGTGCTCGCACAGACGTTGCAGGACAAGGGGGACGGGGCGCTGAGCGTCCGTACGGTCCCCGACCGCGCCACGGCGGCCGACCACCTGAGGACGCAGGAGAGCTACGGCGCCTACCTGCCGGGGAGGAGCCCCGAACTGCTGGTGGCCACCGCGTCCTCCGACACCAGCGCCACGGTGGTGCAGAAGGTCTTCACCGAAGTGGCGGCCGGGCAGGGTGCTCCGCTGAAGGTGACGGACACGGTCCCGACAGCGGACGGCGATCCGACCGGGCAGGGAATCTTCTTCCTGCTGGTCGCGGTGAGTATCGGCTCGTACGCGTCCGTCGCAGTGATCGGCGGGGCCGGTGCGGTGCTGGCTCTGCGGATCAGGGCGGGGCTGGCGGTTGCCGCGTCGTTCGTGGTGAGTGTGATCGGAGCGGTGTTCGCGGGGCCGCTGTTCGGGCTGGTGGACCACGGGCTCGGCGGGCTCTGGGCGATGGCGTGGCTCTACTCGGCGGGCATCCTGCTGATCGGTGTCGGACTTCACACCTTCCTCAAGCGGTGGACGACGCTCGGCGTCATGGTGCTGTTCGTGATGCTCAACTTCACCAGTTCCGGCGGGATTTTCCGCCCCGAGCTGCAGCCCGGCTTCTTCGGCGCGCTGCACTCCTTCTGGAACGGGGCGGGCTTCGTCGAGGGGGTCCGCAGCCACGTGTACTTCGGCGGGCACGCGCTCGGCCGGAATGTACTGGTCCTGGCGCTCTGGTTCGTGGCAGGACTGGTTGTGACTGCTCTGGCGGGGTTGGCCGAGCGGAGGCGTCGGGATGCTGCGCCCGCCACCGGAGTTGCGTCGGCTGCGGGTGGGCGGCGGCCGGCTGCGGTGGAGGAGGCCGGGGCTCAGGCCGGGGCCGGGACGGGAGCGCAGGGCGGGCCCGAGGAGCAGGCGCGGTCGGAAGCCGTCTCTTCCTCCACCGAGGTCTCGAACGAGGCCTCGGTGGAGGAAGAGATGGAGGAGACAGTCGGGGTCTGAGCGGGCGCCTGAGCGGGCGTCTCATTGTGCGGGTGTCTGATTGTGCGGGCGTCCGACCGCGCGGGTGTCCGAGTGGGCCTCTGGTTGGGCGTGCCTCCCGAGTGAGGCTTCCGACCAGGCGGGGGATGCGCGGGCGGGAGTTATCCACAGGCGGCCGGGCCGGTCATCCACAGGGGCAGACGGCCACCGGTGAACGGCGGTACCGTCGTCGGCAGTTGATGTTGGACCGGGCGTCGGGCGGCGGCTTCCGGCCAGGGCGGGGGAGGCTTTGCGCCATGGGAGAGATCGAAGCGACAGTGCCGGTGCAGCGGGCTGTGGAGGCTGATCCGCGCATTCCGGTTGTGCCGGGGTTCGCCCGCCGCGCACACCCGAAGGAGTGGGGCGGGCCGCAGTCGCCGAGAGATTCGGGCAAGGCGCTGCGTGAGCGGGTGCCGCGGTCCTCGCACGAGTCCCTGGTCCTGCCGGCGGGCCGGCCCGATGCGGTGCGGGCGGTCGAGGAGTCGAACCGGGGCCGGGTGCCCGCGCTCACGCCGATCCGGGTGGGGCGGATGGCCGCCACCCCGTTCGCCTTTCTCCGGGGTTCGGCCGGGCTGATGGCTCACGACCTGGTGGGCACCCCGGTCACCGGGGTGGGCGCCCAGCTCTGCGGCGACGCGCATGCGGCCAACTTCGGGCTGTACGGCGATGCGCGGGGCAGCCTGGTCATCGATCTGAACGACTTCGACGAGACCGTGGCCGGCCCGTGGGAGTGGGACCTCAAGCGCCTCGCCACCTCGCTGGTGCTCGCAGGCCGTGAGGTGGGCGCGAACGAGGAGACGTGCCGCAGAGGCGCGTACGACGCGGTGGGTGCCTACCGGCGGACGATGCGGCTGCTGGCAAAGCTGCCCGCACTCGACGCATGGAATGCCATCGCCGACGAGGAGCTCGTCTCGCACACGGACGCGCGGGATCTGCTCGGCACACTGGAGCGGGTATCGGAGAAGGCCCGTAACAACACCAGTGCCCGCTTCGCCGCGAAGTCCACGGAGGACTCAGGGGACGGCGGCCGCCGGTTCGTCGACGCGCCGCCGGTGCTGCGCCGGGTGCCGGACGAGGAGGCCGCAGCCGTGGCGGCCGGGCTCGGTGACTACCTGGGCACCGTCTCGCAGGACCGGGTGCCGCTGCTCGCCCGCCATGCGATCCACGATGTGGCGTTCCGGGTGGTCGGCACGGGAAGCGTGGGCACCCGGTCATATGTGGTGCTGCTGCTGGACCACCGGGGTGAGCCGCTGGTGCTCCAGGTGAAGGAGGCCAGGCCCTCGGTCCTGGCACCCCATCTGCCGGCCGTGGGGTTCGATGTCCCGGAGGTGGGGCATGAAGGGCGCCGGGTCGTGCTCGGGCAGAAGCGGATGCAGGTCGTCAGCGACATCCTGCTGGGCTGGACGACGGTGGACGGGCGGCCGTTCCAGGTGAGGCAGTTCAGAAACCGCAAGGGCAGCGTCGACCCGGCCGCCCTGGCGGCCGACCAGGTCGACGACTACGGCCGGATGACCGGTGCGCTGCTGGCCCGGGCCCATGCGCACACTGCCGATCCGAGACTGATCGCGGGCTACTGCGGCAAGAACGACGAGCTGGACGAGGCGGTGGCGGCGTTCGCGGTGACCTACGCGGACCGCACGGAGGCGGATCACGCCGATCTTGTGCAGGCGATCGGCGCGGGCCGGATAGCCGCCGAGCCGGGGGTGTGACGCCCGTTCCGCCGACCGCGCGTCTTCGGGGCACCGGCTGTGGCCATACGCTGGACGGGTGACCCACGAAGCCGCCGGGGTGCCGACCACCCGGAACGACGATGACCGGCAGGACCACGACCGGCAGCCCGGCCGGGCGGCCGACGCGCCTGCGGAGACCACTGCCACCGGCGCCCCGGTGGCGGGCGACGCTGCCGCCGAACCCGGGGCCGGTGTTGCGGGTGCCGGTGTCGAGGACGCTGCCGCTGTGGATGCCGACGCCATCGCTGCGGATGCCGGTGCCTCGGCCTCCGACGCCGCAGCAGCCGGTGCCGGAGCCGACGGAGCCGTGGGCGGGACGGCTGACGGGGTTGCTGACGGGGGCTCCGACGGTGTTGCGGGCGGAACTGACGAGCAGGCTCGTCCCGAGGCGCGGCTGGCGAATGCTGTGCGGGTGGCCGAGCAGGCCCTGATCGAGTTCGAGATCGCGGTGGAGACCTTCCGGGTCGAGGTGGAGAACTTCTCCCGGCTGCACCACCAGCGGCTGGGGCCGATGTACGCGCGTCTCGACGAACTCGATGCGCAGATCGCTGAGGCCCGGGCTGCCAGGACCGGCGATCCCGAGGATCTGCGCAAGGCGCAGGAGGCGCGGTCCATCGTGATGCCCATGCCGGGTGTCGACGAGCTGTTCCACGACTGGATGGACTCCGACGGGCTCTCCCCCGAGGCGAGCGCGATGCTGACCGAGCAGCCCGTCCGGCCCCCCAAGCGGGTCAGGCCGACCGAGGAGGCCCGCAAGCTGTATCGCGAGCTGGCCCGCAAGGCCCACCCCGATCTGGCTCAGGACGAGACGGAGCGGGCCCGCCGGGACGAGTTCATCACCCGGGTCAACGCCGCGTACGGGCGTGGGGACGAGGCACTGCTCAAGGAGCTGGCCCAGGAGTGGGCGGCCGGGCCGGCGGTTCCTGAGGCGCAGCTCGGCGAGGCCGACGAGCTCTACGCCCGGCTGAACTGGCTGACCCAGCGCAAGGAACTGCTGACCGTGCTGGCCCAGGAGCTGGAGCAGAGCGCGATCGGCGCCATGCTCCGGATGGCCCCGGACGATCCGGACCACCTGCTCGAAGAGATCGCCGAGCAGCTGCTGGGTGAGGTCTCCCGGCGTGAGGCTGAGCTGGCAGCTCTGGTGCAGTAGCGTTTCCGGTGACTTCGGAGCGCATTTCCCGAGCGCATTCACGAGAGAAGGCATGACCCATGAATTTCGGCCCGCTTCCCACGGTCGACGTCGCGGCGGTGCCGGCGGACGGCTTCGTGCTGGACGTCCGGGAGGACGACGAATGGGCGGCTGGGCACGTCGATGGCGCCCTGCACATTCCGATGAGTGACTTCGTGGGCCGCTTCGGCGAGCTGACCGAGGCAGCGGAGGACGGCCGGCGTGTGCACGTGATGTGCCGGGTCGGTGGCCGGTCGGCCCAGGTCACCCAGTACCTGGTGCAGCAGGGCATCGACGCCGTGAACATCGACGGCGGCATGCTCGCCTGGGACGGTGCCGGTCGACCGATGGTCACCGACAGCGGCAACCCGGCCTTCGTCGTCTGAACCGGGTCGAGCCGAGCCGGGTCGAGCCGGGCCGAGTTCGGCCCGGGAGGGCGGGGCCGGGCAGCTGAGCTCAGGGCCCGGACCGGCTCCTCGGGGCTGAGCAGGCCTCTGGGCGCCCCAGGCGGGCCGGGTCGGCTGGGCCGAGACCTGCCGCACGTGCCCGCCCCGTCCGGGCGCGATACGGGGTGGGCCAGGATGTGTCTGGCTCCTCGGTGTGCTCAGTCGAGGGAGTGCGCAGCCAACAGATCGCCCAGCGCCTCCTCGTGGGCTGCGGCCGGGCCGAGAGAGAGTTCGATCTGCTTCGCCCAGGCGTGGAAGCGGTGGAGGGGATAGTCGGTGTCCGCACCGAAGCCGCCGTGCAGGTGCTGGGCCGTCTGTACGACCCTGCGGACCCCGTCGGATGCCCAGATCTTCGCAACGGCGACATCGCCTGCAGGGGGCAGCGTGCCGCTCCCGCCGGTGGCGATCCGCCAGGCCGCCTGCCAGAGGGTCACCTCCATGGCGCGCAGATCGATATAGCGGTCCGCGGCCTGCACGGCGACGGATTGGAAGGTCGCCACGGGGAAGCCGAACTGTTCGCGCTTTCCGGTGTACTGGCTCGTCATGGCCAGCACGGCTTCCCCCAGTCCCAGCGCGAGCGCACACGTTCCGGTGGTGAGCAGCGCGTGCAGCCACTCCCAGGCACCGGCGGTGTCAATCAACTGGCGTCGCTCGATCCGTACCGAGTCCAGCCGTACCTCGCCGAACGGTTCGCCGCTGGTCGAGACCTGCTCGGCGATCGTGACGCCGTCGTGGCCGCGGCGGACCAGGGCCAGGACTGCCCGGCCCTCCTCGGTGTGGGCGGGTACCGCGATCCAGTCCGCGGTCCGCGCCCACGGCACGGCCGACTGCACACCGTCGAGTACCCAGATAGTTTCCGAGCCGTCCCGGCCGGCTCCGTCGGCCCGGCTTCCGTCGGCCTCGCTCCGGGCGGCGGCCGGGCGTGCGGTGACGGAGAGTTCGGCCGGATCGTGGCCTGAGCGCCCATTGGCTCCGACGGTGAGAACCAGCTCGCCCCGGACGACGGCGGGCAGCAGTTCGGCGGCCAGCTCCTGGTCGCCGAAGCGCTCGAGCGTCATCGACACGGCGCACGTCTCCAACAGGGGAACCCGTGCAAGGACCCTGGCGGACTCGCGCAGCACCAGGCAGAGCGCGATCAGGTCGAGCCCGGCCCCGCCGTGCTCCGGCGACAGCGTCAGGCTCAGCAGGTCTCCTGCGGCGAGACCGGCCCACAGCGGGCGGTCCAAGTCCTCGGCCACCGCGCCCGGCACCAGCGCGGGGCTGGGGACCGCGTCGGGCGCCACGCCCGAGAAGACCGCCCGTGCCGCCTCGACGGCTGCCTGCTGTTCCTCGGTGAAGGTGAAGTCCACTGTCCTGGCCTCCCGCGAACCGCTGCGCCCGTACCCGGACCTGACGGTTCGTCAAGATAGAACAGGTTCTACAAGAAGGGAACAGGTGCGGCGCGCGGCGCGCAGCGCGTGCGGACGTCGGACCTCGGCCGGCAGGCATGCGCCAGTCGATCGGCAGGCATACGCCCGGCCTCCTCAGCGGTCGAAGTCGAGCTCCACCTCCCCGGTCACCGGACGGGACTGGCAGGCCAGTACATAGCCAGCACCCGTCTCTTCCGGTTCCAGCGCGAAGTTGCGGTCCATGCGCACCTCGCCCGACACCAGGAAGGCCCGGCACGTCCCGCATACGCCCCCCTTGCAGGCGTACGGCGCGTCCGAACGGCTGCGCAGCACCGTCTCCAGCAGCGATTCGCCCTCCTGCACCGGCCACTTGCCCGAGCGGCCGTCCAGGGTCGCCGTGAGCATGCTGCCGGCCGGGGCTTCGATCCGGGGCAGTGCGGATGCACCCGGTCCGTCCTCGACGTGGAAGATCTCCTGGTGGACGAGAGTCCGGTCGACGCCCAGATCCTGCAGCGCACTCTCGGCCGACCGGACCAGGCCGAGCGGGCCGCACAGATACCAGCCGTCCACCTCGGCCACCGGCAGCAGCGCGGGCAGCAGGCCGGTGAGCCGCTCGCGGTCCAGCCGGCCCGAGGGGAGCCCGGCCTGCTGCTCCTCCCGGGAGAGCGCGGTGACCAGCTGGAACCGGTCCGGGAAGCGGTCCTTGAGGTCGGCAACCTCATCCAGGAACATCGTCGACGCGGCGGTCCGGTCGCTGCGGATCAGGCAGAACGAGGCGTCCGGTTCCCGGGACAGCAGCGTCGCCGCGATGGACAGCACCGGGGTGATCCCGCTGCCGCCGACGACCGCGGCGAACCGGCCGGCGCGCGGGGTGAGCACGAAGCGGCCCATCGGGGGCATCGCCTCGACCTGATCGCCGACGGCCAGCTCCTTGAGCGCGTACGTGGAGAACACGCCGCCGTCGACGAGCCGGATACCCACCCGCAGGCGCGGGGCGGCCGGCTGCTCGGTGGCCGGTGCGCAGATCGAGTACGAGCGGCGGACTTCCTCGCCGTCGACGGAGTAGCGGACATTGAGGTGTTGGCCGGGCTTGTGGCGGAAGGTCTCGCGCAGTTCCGGCGGTACGGCGAAGTCGACGGCGACCGAATCGTCCGTGAGCCGTTCGATCGCGCTGACCCGGAGCGGATGGAACATCTACAACTCCTTGAAATGGTCGAACGGTTCGCGGCATGCCACACATCGGCGCAGCGCCTTGCAGGCCGTGGAGGAGAACCGGCTCAGCAGCTCCGTATCGGTGGAACCGCAGTGCGGGCAGCGCACCGACAGGGTGAGCGGCACGGGCCCGGCGGAGGGGGAGGCGGCATCGTGCGGCCGCGGGGGCGCTATGCCGAACTCGGTGAGCTTGCGGCGGCCCTCCGCGCTGATGTCGTCCGTGGACCAGGCGGGCGCGAGGACGGTGACCACGGAGACCTCGGTCATGCCGTGATCGAGCAGCACGCGCTCGATGTCCGTGGACATGGTCTCGATCGCGGGGCAGCCGGTGTAGGTAGGGGTGAGCCGGACCGTGACGCGGCCCGGTGCGAGCACCTCCACACCCCGGAGCACACCCAGCTCCTCCAGGGTCAGCACCGGCAGCTCCGGGTCGGGGACGGAGCCCGTGAGGCTGCGCAGCTCCTCCTCCAGCGGCGTCCACGTCACCATGACGCCCCCGGGTGGCTGCGGTGCAGGTGCTGCATCTCGGCGACCATCCGGCCGAAGGGCTCCGTGTGGATTCCCTGCCGGCCCGCTCCGGCCGTCCAGGCGCCTGCCCGAGGGCCGGACGGTACGGTCAGCGTGGCCCGTTCCAGTACTCCGGTGACGGATGCCGTCCAGCCGCTCTCCAGCGTCGTCCAGTCCACCTCGACGCCCTCGACCGGCTGGAACAGCTCACCGGTGAAGCGCCACAGCGCGTCCACCGCGCGCTGCATCCGGTCGTGGCTCTCCGCCGTGCCGTCGCCGAGGCGCAGCGTCCACTGCTCGGCGTGGTCACGGTGGTAGGCGACCTCCTTGACCGCCTTGGCCGCGATCCCGGCGAACTCGCCGTCACCGGCGGCCAGCTGCTCGTACAGCCCGTGCTGGTGGACGGAGAAGTAGAGCTGGCGGGCGATGGTGTGGGCGAAGTCGCCGTTCGGCTGCTCGACCAGCTGGACGTTGCGGAAGGCACGCTCCTCGCGCAGATACGCCAGCTCGTCCTCGTCACCGACGAGGGAGAGGAGCAGGCGGGCCTGGCCCAGGAGGTCCAGCGCGATGTTGGCGAGGGCCACTTCCTCCTCCAGCACGGGGGCGTGGCCTGCCCACTCCCCCAGCCGGTGCGAGAGCACCAGCGCGTCGTCGCCGAGGGCGAGGGCCGCGGTCACAGGTGCTTCACCCCGTCCGGGATCTTGTAGAACGTGGGGTGGCGGTAGGGCTTGTCGCCGGCCGGCTCGAAGAACGTGTCCTTCTCGTCCGGCGAGGACGCCGTGATCTGGGTGGACGGCACCACCCAGACGGAGATCCCCTCGGACCGGCGGGTGTACAGATCGCGCGCGTTGCGCAGAGCCATCTCGGCGTCCGGGGCGTGCAGGCTGCCGGCATGGGTGTGGGAGAGCCCGCGCCGCGAGCGTACGAACACCTCCCACAGCGGCCAGTCGGTCGAGCTGCTCATGCTGTCGCCTCCCCGTTCTGTACGACATTCGGTACGACATCCGGTACGGCATTCGGTACGGCTGTCTGCTTCTGTGCGTAGGCGGTGGCCGCGTCACGGACCCAGGCGCCTTCCTCGTGCGCCCGGCGGCGCTGGGTGATGCGCTCCTCGTTGCACGGGCCGTTGCCCTTCAGGACCTCCTGGAACTCCGTCCAGTCGATCGCGCCGAAGTCGTGCTGACCGCGCTCCTCGTTCCACCGGAGATCCGGGTCGGGGAGGGTGAGGCCGAGCACCTCTGCCTGTGGGACGCAGATGTCGACGAAGCGCTGCCGCAGCTCGTCGTTGGAATGCCGCTTGATCTTCCAGGTCATCGACTGGGCGGAGTGCGACGAGGCGTCGTCCGGCGGGCCGAACATCATCAGCGACGGCCACCACCAGCGGTTCACCGCGTCCTGGGCCATCTCGTGCTGAGCGGCCGTACCGCCACTGAGGGCAAGCAGCAGCTCGTAGCCCTGGCGCTGGTGGAAGGACTCCTCCTTGCAGATACGGACCATCGCGCGGGCGTACGGACCGTAGGAGCAGCGGCAGAGCGGCACCTGGTTGGTGATCGCGGCGCCGTCCACCAGCCAGCCGATCGCGCCGACGTCCGCCCAGGTCAGGGTGGGGTAATTGAAGATCGATGAATACCTCTGGCGGCCCGCGTGCAGCTTGTCGAGCAGCTCCTCGCGGCCGGTGCCGAGCGTCTCGGCCGCGCTGTACAGATACAGGCCGTGCCCGGCCTCGTCCTGCACCTTGGCGATCAGGATGGCCTTGCGGCGCAGCGAGGGCGCGCGGGTGATCCAGTTGGCCTCGGGCTGCATGCCGATGATTTCGGAGTGCGCGTGCTGGGCCATTTGCCTGACCAGCGAGGCGCGGTAGGCATCGGGCATCCAGTCCCGCGGCTCGATGCGCTCTTCGGCCGCCACCGCGGCGTCGAAGGCCGCCGCCTGGGCCTCTTCTGCCCCATCCGTACTGCCCGCTGTCGCCTGCGCTGTCTGGCCCGCAGTCACTGCCGCCATCCCGGACTCCCTACCGACCGATCGTTCGGTTCAATGTCTTCAATGGTGAGTCGGCGGCCCGTAGGGTGTCAACCCTGTGGATAACTGACCGGGATCGACGGGGATCGGGGCGGGATGGATTCGTACGACGACAGGGGCGTCGGCGACGGCGACGGACGCGTTGCCGGTCTCGATTCAGGGACGGTTCCTGAGCCGCGCAGCGAGGCGCGTAACGAGGCGAGTGCCGCGCCGCGTACGGGGCCGGGCTCCGAGGCCGGTCCGGCGCCGGACCGTCGTACCGGGCCGGACCGTCGTACCGGGCCGGACCGTCGTACCGGGCCGGACCGTCGTACCGGGCCGGATGTGAGTACCGGGCCGGATGTGAGTACCGGGCCGGATCCGGTGGCAGGCGCGGCGCCTCGTGCCGGGATGGCGGGGCTGTCGTTTCCCTACCAGGTTGCCGCCGCCGTGGCACTGTCGGTGATCGGGCTGCTCACCTGCGTTCAGCTGGCGATGGTGTTTCTGCACGTCGCCCCGTCCAACACGCTGACCAAGCAGCACGGCAAGGCGGTCGACCAATGGGTCTACCCCGAGTTCGAGCAGAACTGGAAGCTCTTCGCCCCCAACCCGCTCCAGCAGAACATCGCTGTGCACGTCAGAGCTGAGATAGCCGCTGCCGACGGCCGCCGCACCACGCCGTGGATGAACCTCTCGGGTGAGGACGGCGAGGCGATACGCGGCAATCTGCTGCCCAGCCACGTCCAGCAGAACGAACTCCGCCGCGGCTGGGACTTCTACCTCGGCTCCCACGACGACCGGAACCGTGCCAACGGGCTGCGTGGGACCCTCTCCGAGCAGTACATGCGCCGGATAGTGATGCTGCGCCTCGGTGAACACGACTACGGCGGCACCGTCGAACGCATCCAGATCCGCTCCGAGGTGCGGTCCGTCGCGGCGCCGGCGTGGAGCGACGAGAAGATCAGTGTGAAGCCGTCCTACCGGGTGCTGCCCTGGTGGACCGTCACCGCGGCCGACCTCCCCGAGGGCTCGGCGGACCAGAAGGAGACGGACCAGTGAGTACGCCCGGCCCCGACCGCAGGCTCGCCCGCGGTATCCAGCGCATCACCGCCTCGTCCCTCGGTCCGTACCAGAGTGCCGTCATCCGGATCGGTTTCTCCGCCACGTACCTGCTGTTCCTGCTGCGGGAGCTGCCGCACCGGCGCGAGATGTACGGACCCGATGCCCCGTGGCGCTGGGACATGGCGGAAAAGCTGATCTCGAACAATCAGGCCTTCACCACCCTGATGTGGTCGGACAGCACCGTCTGGTTCGAGGTCGTCTACGCGCTGGCGTTGCTCTCCGCCGCGCTGCTGATGGTGGGCTGGCACACCCGAGCCATGTCCGTCCTGTTCATGGTGGGCGTGCTCTCGCTGCAGAACCGCAGCATCTTCATGGGCGACGGTGGTGACAACGTCCTCCATCTCATGGCGATCTACATGGTGCTGACCCGGTGCGGGCAGGTCTGGTCGCTGGACGCCCGCCGTGCGGCGCGCAGAGCGCAGGCGGAGCAGAGTGCGGACGTGGCCGGGGACCGGCACGGAGACGTGGCCGGGGACCGGTACGGAGACGTGGCCGGGGGCGCGGAGCCGGTCGGCAGCGCCGGGAGCGGGCGTCCGCTGCGCGGTGATGTGGTGGGCCCGTTGATGTGGGTGGCGTTCGGTGCCGTACTCCTCGGGGCCACGCTGACGGACAGCCTGGGCGGAACGGTCTGGCTGCCGGTGCTGTTCTGGGTTCTGTGGATCGGCCACGCCGCCTGGTGGGCCGTGAACCGGTACGCGCCGCACAGCGAGCCGCGCATCCTGCTCGACGTCATCGCCAACCTCGCCCACAACGCCACCCTCGTCGTGATCATGGCTGAGGTCTGCCTGATCTACTCCACCGCGGGCTGGTACAAGATCCAGGGTTCGAGGTGGCAGGACGGCACGGCGTTGTACTACCCGCTCAAGCTCCACTACTTCACGCCGTGGCCCGGCCTCTCGGACCTCCTCGCCTCCAGCGGGGTGATGGTGATGGTGCTGACGTACGCCACGGTCATCGTGCAGGTCGCGTTCCCGTTCACCCTGTTCAACCGGCGGGTCAAGAACATCCTGCTCGTCGCGATGATCTGCGAGCACGCCGGGATTGCCCTGCTGCTGGGGCTGCCGTTCTTCTCGCTGGCCATGATCGCCGCGGACGCCGTATTCCTGCCGACCGTCTTCCTCGTGTGGCTGGAGGGCCGGGCTGCACTCGGCCGGGATGTGCTGTTCCGGGAGCGGGGCAGGGTGCCGGAGCCCAGGGACGGTGCCGAAGGCCGGGAGGCACCGCAGCATGATGGCGGCAGGGGCCATACGCTCGTCGGGTGAGCAGCGAGAACGGCAGTACCGGTAGCAACGGCAGCACTAGCGGCATCAGCGGCATCAGCGGTACCGACAGTGATCTGTCGACCGATGGTTCTGTTACGGCAGGGCTGCCCGCGGTGGACGGCGCGTCCGTGGCGGGCGAGCCGGCCCAGTACGACGACGGGTTCGGGGCGGAGATCGGCGTCGGGCCGCACCCGCTCCCCTGGCCCGAGGGTGAGCGGTACGACCCCGAGCTGCTCGCGCACGGCGACCGGCGCAATGTGGGCGACGGATACCGGTACTGGACCCGGGAGGCGATCGTCGCCGATCTGGATCTGCGGCGGCACGACTTCCATGTGGCGGTGGAGAACTGGGGCCACGACTTCAATATCGGCTCGGTGGTGCGCACAGCGAACGCCTTCCTCGCCAAGGAGATCCACATCGTGGGGCGGCGGCGCTGGAACCGTCGCGGGGCGATGGTCACCGATCGCTACCAGCATGTCCGTCACCACCCCGACACCGCTGATCTGACCGCCTGGGCGGCGGCCGAGGGGCTGCCGATCATCGGCATCGACAATCTGCCGGGCGCCGTGCCGCTGGAGCGGACCGAGTTGCCGCGGCGGTGTGTGCTGCTGTTCGGGCAGGAGGGCCCGGGGCTGACCGAGGAGGCCCGTAAGCATGCGTCGATGGTGTGTTCCATCGCGCAGTTCGGGTCCACGCGGTCGATCAATGCGGGGGCGGCTGCGGCGATTGCGATGCATGCGTGGGTGCAGCGGTATGCGGATATCTCTGGGGCGGGGGTGTCGGGCCCGGCTCCTGAGTGAGGGCCCCGGCCCGTGCCCGTCGAGGGCGAGTGGGTGGCTGGGTGCGGGTGGGGGCGGGTGCGGGTGGCGGTGCCTGCGGCGGCTGTCCCCTACCCGCCCCTTCCCGTAACCGGGGGCTCTGCCCCCGGACCCCCGGTCCTCAAGCGCCGGACGGGCTGGGTGGGGCCCCGGTCCTCAAGCGCCGGAGTGGCTGCGATTGCATAGCTGGGCGGGCGGGTCAGCGTTGGCGGCGGGTTTCCAGGGTGCGGAAGCGGTTGGAGACGAAGGCTCCGTCGCACAGGGCCGCGTTGGCTGCCGGGTTTCCGCCCGAGCCGTGGAAGTCGGAGAAGGCCGCCGTCTGGTTCACGTACACCCCGCCCGTCAGATTCAGCGAGAGCTGGGCCGACTCGTCCAGACAGGCTTCCACGACCGAGCTCTCCGCCTCCGGCGAAGTCGTGTAGGCGCCCACGGTCATCGCGCCCTTGTCGCGGATCGTGCGGCGCAGCAGCTGCACCGCGTCCGCCGTGGAGTCGACCGCGACCGCGAAGGAGACCGGGCCGAAGCACTCCGACAGGTAGGGGGAGTCGTCGTCCGGTTTGGCGCCGTCCAGCTTGACGATCAGTGGCGTACGGACCACCGCCTCCGGGAAGTCGGGGTTGGCCACTTCCCTTGAGGGGAGGGCGACTTCGCCGAGCTGCGCGGCCGCCTCCAGGCGGGCCCGCACCTCCGGGTTGACCAGGGCGCCGAGCAGGCCGTTGGCCCGTGCGTCGTCGCCGAGGAGTCCGGTGACCGCAGCGGCGATGTCGCCGACCACGTCGTCGTAGGTCTTGTCTCCGACGTCCGTCGTGATCCCGGTGCGGGGGATCAGCAGGTTCTGCGGGGTGGTGCACATCTGGCCGCTGTACAGGGAGAGCGAGAACGCCAGATTGGCGAGCATGCCGCGGTAGTCGTCGGTGGAGTCGAGGACGATCGTGTTGACCCCGGCCTTCTCCGTATAGACCTGTGCCTGGCGGGCGTTGGCCTCCAGCCAGTCACCGAACGCGGTGGAACCCGTGTAGTCGATGATCTTGATCTCGGGCCGTACCGCCAGGGATTTGGCGATGCCCTCGCCCGGGCGCTCGGCTGCCAGAGCGACCAGGTTGGGATCGAACCCCGCCTCGGCGAGCACCTCGCGCGCCAGCCGGACGGTGAGGGCCAGCGGAAGTACCGCGCGGGGATGCGGCTTGACCAGGACGGGATTGCCGGTGGCGAGAGAGGCGAAGAGGCCCGGGTAGCCGTTCCACGTGGGGAAGGTGTTGCAGCCGATCAGCAGGGAGATACCGCGGCCCGCCGCGGTGAACGTCTTGTGCAGCTCGATCGGGTCGCGCTTGCCCTGCGGCTTGGACCAGTCCGCTGTACGAGGAGCGCGGATCTGCTCCTCGTACGCATACGCCACCGCCTCCAGGCCGCGGTCCTGGGCGTGCGGGCCTCCGGCCTGGAACGCCATCATGAAGGCCTGTCCGCTGGTGTGCATCACCGCGTGGCCGAACTCGTGGGTACGGTCGCTGATCCGGGAAAGGATCTCCAGACAGACCAGGGCCCTGGTCTCGGGGCCCGCCTCGCGCCAGGCCGGCATCCCCGCGCGCATCGCCGGAATCAGGACGTCCATGTCGGCGTGCGGATACTCGACGCCGAGCGCCGGCCCGTACGGGGAGGTCTCGCCGCCCGTCCATCCGTCGGTGCCCGGCTGGCCGAGGTCGATACGGGTGTGCAGCACGGCGTCGAAGGCGGCCTTGCCCTCGGCGGCGCCCAGGCTGCCCGGGGAGCCGCCCTCGCCGTACGCCTTCGGGTGCTCGGGGTGCGGGGACCAGTAGGCACGCGAGCGGATCGCGTCGAGGGCCCGGTCGAGCGTGGGGCGGTGCTTCTCGGTCAGCAGGTTCGGGGAGAGCTCGGCGGCCATGACGGACCAACTCCTCATCGAGCTGGGCAGGGACGGGCGGACAGAGTTAGAGTAACCGAACGATCGGTCGGGACAAGGGGCCCCACGAAACCTGTGGACAACTCGTAGGGGAGGATCGCTGGCATGACCACGGCCAAGCGGGACACGTACACCCCGGAGACTCTGCTCACCGTCGCTGTCCGTGTCTTCAACGAACGCGGCTACGACGGCACGTCCATGGAGCACCTGTCGAAGGCGGCGGGGATCTCCAAGTCGTCCATCTATCACCACGTGGCCGGTAAGGAAGAGCTGCTGCGGCGAGCGGTCAGCCGGGCGCTGGACGGGCTGTTCGGAATCCTCGACGAATCGGGTGCGACGCGGGGGCGAGCCATCGCGCGCGTCGAATACGTCACCCGTCGTACGGTCGAGGTGCTGATAGCCGAACTGCCCTACGTCACGCTGCTGCTGAGGGTGCGGGGCAACACGAAGACCGAGCGCTGGGCGCTGGAGCGACGGCGCGAGTTCGACCAGCGGGTGGGCGATCTGCTGAAGGCCGCGGTCGCGGACGGCGACCTCCGCTCCGACGTGGACATACGCCTTGCGACGCGGCTGCTTTTCGGAATGGTCAACTCCCTGGTGGAGTGGTATCGGCCGCTGCCTGACGGCGGTGTGGAGCGCGACCAGCTCGCGGAAACCGTCGTCCGGCTGGCCTTCGACGGCATGAAGGCCAGTCGGTGAGCCCAGTCGTTGGGTCCAGTTGTTGAGTCCAGTTGTTGAGCTCAGCTGTCGAAGGCGGTCGTTGAAGTCCAGTCGTTGAGCCTTCGGGGTGCTGGGGGCTGCCGATTCGTTGCTCCTCCCGGCCCTGCTGCCCCTCAGGTGAGTTCTGCGGGGCGGTCGGAGCCCGGGGCCAGGTCCGTCTCCTCGAACACCAGCAGGGTGCGGGTGGACAGCACCTCGGGAATGGACTGGATCCTGGTCAGGACCAGCTCGCGCAGTGACCTGTTGTCCTGCGTGTGCACCAGCAGCAGGACGTCGAAATCGCCACTGACCAGGGCGATGTGCGTGGCTCCCGGCAGCGCCTGGAGCTGCTCGCGAACGGTGCGCCAGGAATTCTGGACGATCTTGAGCGTGATGTAGGCGGAGGCCCCCTGTCCGGCCCGTTCGTGGTTCACCCGCGCGCTGAAGCCGCGGATCACCCCGTCGTCGATGAGCCGGTTGATCCGGGCGTACGCGTTGGCGCGCGACACATGGACGCGATCGGCGACCGACCGTATCGAGGCGCGGCCGTCCGTCTGGAGCAACCGGACGATGGCGCGGTCGATGGAGTCGAGCGGCCGTGCCGGAGGAATCCGTCCGGGGTCCTCGCCGCCGTCGGCCATTTGTTCAGCTGCCATGTTCCCGCGCCTCCCTGTCCTGGACGAGATGTCTCCATCCCAGGGTGTGGAGAACCGTTTGTCCACAGGCTGACGGCGCCTGTAGCCAAAATGCGCTCGCGACCGAACAATCGGTAGGTGAGTCGCACCACATTCGTGGATCGCGCAGTACTTGATATTTGGACATATTTCGCCACCCCTCGATATCGGGGTATCACTCGATGTCGACAGCTGCCGCTCGATACCCCTCGATGCCAGGAGGTGCTTGTCATGACGGTCCAAGAGCTGCCCGGCGCGGCCGCCTACCGGCCCACGCCGCCCCCGGCATGGAAGCCGCTCACCGACCCCGCGCCGCTGCTCCCGGACCCCGAGCCGTACCGCGTGCTCGGTACGGACGGCGCAGCCGGAGCAGACCCCGAGTTGTTGCTGCGGCTCTACGCCGAGCTGGTGCGCGGCCGGCGCTTCAACACCCAGGCGACCGCCCTCACCAAGCAGGGCAGGCTCGCCGTCTATCCGTCGAGCACGGGGCAGGAGGCCTGCGAGATCGCGGCCGCCCTGGTGCTCCAGGAGCGGGACTGGCTGTTTCCCAGCTACCGCGACACGCTCGCGGCCGTGGCACGTGGGCTGGATCCGGTCGAGGCGCTGACGCTGCTGCGCGGTGACCGGCACACCGGCTACGACCCGCGCGAGCACCGCATCGCCCCGCTCTGCACCCCGCTCGCCACCCAGCTGCCGCATGCGGTGGGCCTGGCGCACGCGGCGCGGCTCAAGGGTGACGACGTGGTCGCGCTCGCCCTGGTCGGCGATGGCGGGACCAGCGAGGGCGATTTCCACGAGGCGCTGAATTTCGCCGCGGTCTGGCGGGCCCCGGTCGTCTTCCTCGTGCAGAACAACGGCTTCGCCATCTCCGTGCCCCTGGCCAAGCAGACCGCGGCACCCTCGCTGGCACACAAGGCCGTGGGATACGGGATGCCGGGCCGGCTGGTCGACGGGAACGATGCGGCGGCTGTGCACCAGGTGCTCTCCGAGGCGGTGGAGCGGGCCAGGAGCGGCGGCGGACCGACGCTCGTGGAGGCCGTCACCTACCGGATGGACGCGCATACGAACGCCGACGACGCGACCCGCTACCGCGGCGACAGCGAGGTCGAGGCGTGGCGGGCGCACGATCCGGTCCAGCTCATGGAGCGGGAGCTGACCGGGCGCGGGCTGCTCGGTGACGACGGCATCGAGGAGGCCCGTGCGGCCGCCGAGCGGATGGCCGCCGGACTGCGTGAGCGGATGAACGCCGACCCGGTGCTCGACCCGATGGATCTCTTCACCCATGTGTACGCGGAGCAGACCGCCCAGTTGCGCGAGCAGGCGGCCCGCCTGCGGGTCGAGCTGGACGCGGAGAACGAGCAGCACGGTACGGACGACGGGGGAGCAGGGCGATGACCACGGCAGCTGCCACGGCCGGCGAGCGGACGACAAAGGCCAAGCCCGCCACCATGGCCCAGGCCCTTGGGCGCGCGCTGCGCGACTCGATGGCGGAGGACCCCTCCGTGCACGTCCTCGGGGAGGACGTCGGCACGCTCGGCGGCGTCTTCCGGATCACCGACGGCCTGGCGAAGGAGTTCGGCGACGACCGTTGCACGGACACCCCGCTGGCCGAGGCGGGCATCCTCGGCGCGGCCGTCGGCATGGCGATGTACGGGCTGCGGCCCGTCGTGGAGATGCAGTTCGACGCCTTCGCCTATCCGGCTTTCGAGCAGCTCACCAGCCACGTCGCCAAGATGCGGAACCGGACCGGGGGCGCCATGCCGCTGCCGATCACGGTCCGGGTGCCGTACGGCGGCGGAATCGGCGGCGTCGAGCACCACAGCGACTCCTCGGAGGCGTACTACATGGCGACCCCGGGTCTCCATGTCGTCACGCCTGCCACGGTCGATGACGCGTACGGGCTGCTGAGGGCCTCGATCGCCTCCGACGACCCGGTGGTCTTCCTGGAGCCCAAGCGGCTCTACTGGTCGAAGGCGGACTGGTCGCCGCAGGCGCCCACCGCGGTGGAACCCATCGGGCGGGCCGTCGTGCGCCGCCCCGGGCGCAGCGCGACGCTGATCACGTACGGGCCGTCCCTGCCCGTCTGCATGGAGGCCGCCCAGGCCGCGGTCGAGGAGGGCTGGGATCTCGAAGTCGTGGATCTGCGCTCGCTGGTGCCGTTCGACGACGAGACGGTGGCCGCTTCCGTGCGGCGTACCGGCCGCGCGGTCGTCGTCCACGAGTCCACCGGCTTCGGCGGCCCGGGCGGTGAGATCGCGGCCCGGATCACCGAGCGCTGCTTCCACCACTTGGAGGCTCCGGTGCTGCGCGTCGCCGGATTCGACATCCCGTACCCGCCGCCGATGCAGGAGCGCCACCACCTGCCGGGTGTGGACCGGGTGCTCGACGCCGTCGCACGACTGCAGTGGGAGGCGGAGCACTGATGCCGCAGGTTCTCGAATTCAGGCTTCCGGATCTCGGCGAGGGGCTGACCGAGGCCGAGATCGTGCGCTGGCTGGTGGAGGTCGGCGATGTCGTCGCCATCGACCAGCCGGTCGTCGAGGTCGAGACGGCCAAGGCGATGGTGGAGGTGCCGTGCCCGTACGGGGGCGTGGTGACCGCGCGGTTCGGCGAGGAGGGTACGGAACTCCCGGTCGGCACTCCGTTGTTGACGGTCGCGGTCGGCTCCGTGGAGCCGTCCGGGGGTGGGGATACGGCGGAATCCGGGGCCGGTACGGGGACCGCCGAGGCGGATGTGGCGGGGTCCGGCAATGTGCTGGTTGGGTACGGGACCGGCGCACCGCCGGTCCGTCGCAGGCGGGTCAGGCCGGAGGGGCTCTCGACGCCCGCCACCACCGCAGCGCCTGTTGCACCTGCTGCTTCTGTTGCACCTGTTGCTTCTGCACCGGCTGCATCGGCTGCATCCTCTGCGTCCGCTGCTGTTTCTGATGAGGGGCGGGGGCCGGTGGCCGTCGTCTCGCCGCTGGTGCGCAAGCTCGCGCGGCAGCACGACCTCGATCTGCGGCAGCTCGCGGGATCCGGGCCCGACGGGCTGATCCTTCGGGCCGACGTGGAGTCCGCCATCCGGTCCGGGAGCATCGCCTCGCACGAGGCCGAGGCGATGTCCAGGGAGCAGGCACGTACGGCCGACGCGCCCGCACGCACTGCCGATGCGGCGGTACGTCCGGCTGAGGTGCAGGCACACGCGGCCGGTGAGCGGATTCCGTTGCGCGGTGTGCGGGGCGCGGTCGCCGACAAGCTGGCGCGCAGCCGGCGCGAGATCCCCGACGCCACGTGCTGGGTGGACGCGGATGCCACGGAGCTGATGGCGGCCCGCGCCGCGATGAACAGCGCAGGCGGCCCGAGTGCCGGGCCCAAGGTGTCGGTGCTCGCGCTGCTCGCCCGTATCTGCACAGCGGCTCTGGCCCGGTATCCCGAGCTCAACTCCACGGTGGACCAGGAAGCACGCGAGATCGTGCGGCTGTCCGGTGTCCACCTCGGATTCGCGGCCCAGACCGAGCGGGGGCTCGTCGTCCCGGTCGTACGGGACGCGCAGGCGCGCAACGCGGAGTCGATCGGGGCGGAGATCACCCGGCTCACCGAGGCCGCCAGGACGGGAACGCTGAAGCCGGCGGAGCTGACCGGCGGCACGTTCACGCTCAACAACTACGGGGTGTTCGGGGTGGACGGGTCCACCCCGATCATCAACCACCCCGAGGCGGCGATGCTCGGGGTCGGCCGGATCGTCCCCAAGCCGTGGGTGCACGAGGGCGAACTGGCCGTGCGGCGGGTCGTCCAGCTCTCGCTGACCTTCGACCACCGGGTGTGCGACGGCGGCACGGCGGGCGGCTTCCTGCGCTATGTGGCCGACTGTGTGGAACAGCCTGCGGTGCTCCTGCGGACGCTCTAGCTGTATTAACCACGAGCGTTGTTGACGCCAGGGTCTTGATCAAAGGCGAAGACCTCCGGTGTGGTGGAGCTGTCTAGGACTGCACCGCACC